>JABGQJ010000026.1 GCA_018648945.1 Victivallales bacterium | reverse complement strand
ACGTGCCCTGGGGCACCGGCGCGGGCAAGACCCGGGAGGTCCTCCAGACCATTCGCGAACTGGGGCTCAAACCCACCATGTTCGGCCTGGAGTACTCCCTCGACTTCCTCGACAACATGCCGCAGATGGGACAGTGCGCCGCGTTCTTCAACACGGTCGCCATCGAACTGGCGAAGTAGCAGGCACGGGACCTCCCAGAAATCACGTACTTCCCATGCCCCCTGGAGATGCGGTGGTCCTCCACCGCGAAGGCGCGGCAGCGCCGATCTGGGGAGCGTCTGGGGTGGGCAGCGGTTCCGTGCCCTGCGGACCGACACGTGTCCCGTGATCAACTCGGCACCCCCTCTTGAGAAAGCACACAGTTGCCGAGAGACCCCGGAGGGACGCTACTCCCAACCAAGACTGTTCTGCAGCTTCCCCCAGCGGGCAAAGAAGAAGCTCTCGACCGTACGCCACATGCCGAACTGCAGCAAGGGCGAGCGGCCAAGCGTGTGATCAATGGCACCGACCCCATAATGCACGTCTTGCTCCTCGATGCGGTCCGCCCCTCGGCTTCGGCTGTGGTGACGGGCAGCGGCGAGAACCAAGGGGTAGGTCAGAGCCAACGCCTTGAGGCCCACGAAGAACGGCTCCTCATAGTAGGAGACACCGAAGAACTGGAGGGTCTCGATGCGACTGATCAGCAGCCGCCAGTAGGCACGCCAGGCGTCGTTGGCGGAGGCATCGCTCTGCGCCCCAAACACAGAGCACCGGCGCAGGCAGGAATCCGGGTGTTCCCAGCCCAGCGGGCGAAACGAACCAAACCCGGCCGTGGTCCGAAGCATTGCCCAGACGCGCTGCACGCGTGGGCCGATTCCCGGCTTCACCAACTCGGTGTCCCGTCGCAAGCACGCCCCCAACCAAGCCCGGAAGGTCGCTCTGCCAAACCAGCCAAGGCACGCGGCAGGTCGCTGCTGGGCCTCGTCGCAGGCCTGACGACGCAGATTGGGGAGGACCTCGGCAAGTGTCTCAAGGTCACCGGCGAACTCCCTCATCTTCTCCAGACGCACCACCAAGTCGTGCAGCGCCCACGCCTTGGCCCCGGGTGAAGGCAAAGTCCTGTCCTGGAGTAGTTCCAGCAAGACCCCGCAGACCATTGCCACGGCCTCGCGATTCATCCCCTCAAGTTCGCGCCTGGAGAACTCGAAGTTGAGTCCCAGTTCCCGTGCCAGCCCCCGAATCTCCTCCCGGCGACTCGTCAACGGCTCCCCCGCGTCCTGCTGCACAGCGGGGCAATCCATGCGGGCGACAGCGGAGGCCTCCCCCTCGAAGGTCGAGGCAATATTGATCGGGTACCCGCGACAACTCAGGGCCTTCTGCCGGAACCCAAAGAGCGAGTGCATCCGGCAGTAGCCCGTCTCCTCGTCCAGGAATACGCACGCCCCGTTCGGGCGCCGGGCGAAATAGGGCCGCCCCTTGATGCGGGTGACAAACTCCGTCGGCAGATCGTTCGGGCGGCTCTTCAGCAGCCGGGCGATGCGCTCGGCTTCGTCTTCCGACATCAGCACATGAAAGCGACGACAGCAACGACCGCACTGGATGCAGCCGTAGTTCTGGTTCTCGGTGATCTGAAGATTGCGTTCCGCCATGCAGGGAATGTAGGGGGCCATGCCAAACCGGCAAGCTCCGACTACTCCGCAATCACTGCCTGCAGAACCATCTTGCCCGCATCATCCGTGCGCACCAGACCAGCCCGGCCTTCGCCGGTCAGCCCCGCGATGGACAACGGCCCGCTGTTCGGCGTGGCGAACACCACGTCGCGCATGCCGCCCGTCCGCACCTCCACTGCCACCGCACCGTCAGCCGTGGCTGGCTTGACCAACCGAACCTTGATGTCCGGTGCGGCCGAGCCCGCATACGGCACCAGCAAGGTCACGAATACAGCAGGCAAGGCGCCCGTCTTCCGGAAGCGGACGTCCGGCCGGTCGGCCTTCTTGCCATAGCCAGTCATGAGCCAACTGGTTTCCTGGGACATGGTGCCACCGGCAAGCCCGCGGATCAGCAGATTGCCTCCCTCCGGGAAGTCGGTGCGGACCTCGTTGGCAGCGACCTTGGTCGGCCCCACGGGCAGATGGAAATGGGCGTCCAGCGTGTGTTCACCGGCACCGGTAAGTCGGTCGATGACAAGGAAGTACCCGGCGTGCCCCTGACCAGGACGGGCGAAGAGAATCTGGCGACGGTGCAGCACGTCCTTGTACCCGGCGTGCTCCGCATCGGCGAAGCTCAAGCCGGCGACGGAGCGCACGGCATGGACCCGGCATGGGCTGGTGTTCTGGTTCCCCTCGTCCACGGTCACGGTCGAGTGAAAGGGGGTCCCCTGGAAGTGGGCTCGAAGAGGGTTGCCGTAGGCATAGGGCCCAGCATCCGGAGTTAGCGTGCGCCCATGCGCATAGAGGATGAGACCCAGAGCATCAAAGTGCTGATGCCAGCCACCCCAGTGGCGGGCCGCGTCGAAACAGAGGTAGAGCCCATCCGGGTCGTCCGTCCAGCTCGTGCGCATCACGAAGTACCCCGTCTCGGGCAACTGTGTATCGAGATAGGCGGGGGGTTCCCCCTCCTTGCCGCCGCTCCCCACAAAGGCCATGTCCGGGCGATCAAAGACGCCACTGCCCCGCATCAGGATCTTTGCCTGGCGACCATTCCAGGAATCGCCAAGGTCAGGCTGCGAGCCATCCGGCTTGGTCAGGAACAGCGTATAGTCGTGCATCTTCTCCAGCCGATCCCAATACAGCTTGGAGGGCTTCATCTCGGTCCCCTCTACCAGATTGGCCGCTGACATGAAACTGTTCAGCACGCCGTTGTGGTAACCGGTGGTCAACTCCTTCTGGGCACCATCGGCAAGAACCGAAGCGGTGATCTCCCCCTCGAAGCGGCCCCAGCCCGTCTCCTGCCACTGCTTGGCATTGGCAAACTCAGGGAAGGTACGCCCCATGGCCAGCAAGGCCTTGCTTTCGGTGGTCCCGAAGTTGTGCCCGGAATGGAAGCGGCCCTCCGGCACCAGGTAGTCCGCGTGCTCGGCCAGTGTATTCAGGAAGTCGATGTGGTCCTGCCGCACAAAGTCCGGGGAGTGCAGCAGATACCGGTAGATCTCGCACCACTTCATCCCGCGCAGCGAGACCTCGAGCTCGCGCCAAGACCAGTTGGCACCGGGGTAGTTGTGGGGAATCCAGTCGCGGATCAGCTCGATGGCCTTGCGCGTATATCTTGGGTCCTGCTTGATCTGGCCGGCCTGCACCAGGGCTTTCAGCCAGTCGTGCCACTGGAAGTGCAGCAGCCACTCTTTGTCGTCGATTGCGTTCTCCGACCACTGGAAGTCCTTGCCGAGGGTGTAGAACTTGCTGCTACCGATGGAACGGAAGCGATTCTCCAGCGCCTGGTCGCATTCCTCGAAGGAGCCACGGCTGATCTTGGTTGGTTGCGGGGCCTCGGGCCAGCGTTGGCGGAAGTGCGCGATCAGGGCGTCCACCGCCCCCGCCTTGTCGCCAGCCGCAGCCTTCGCCTTCACGGCCGCCAACGGTTCGTAGTCCAGATCCAGGCGTCCAAGCAGAATATCCACAGCATTCTCCGGTTGACCCGTCACAATCCGCAAGCCCTTCAGCGAGGCGCGTTCCACGCTGCTGTGGGCTCCCGACCACGTTACCACAAGAACCATTTCCCGGCCAGCGTAGGTGCGCGTGAGCCGCTGCATGAGCCGCTGCGACCCAGGATCAAGCGGGCGTGGCTCAAGCACGTCCGAACTGGCCATGCGGTGCAGTTCCAGGCGCCAAGCGGCACGCAGTTCGCGGGTGCCATCGCACAGCTCGGTCTTGGCGTCGTGGCCAAGACGATCCCAGACTTCAGGGCTGAAGAGAGCCAACCCCAGGTTGCCGGACCGATGCCCCAGCGCACATGAGGTGGTGTAGCTGAAGGACAGCGCGGGGGGCTTGTCGCCATCGATCCGGACCCGCTGTCCCACATAGATGCAGCCTCGAGAGCGCCCGTTCTCCTCCGAGACGGCCACGGACACCGCGCCGTCCTCGGCGGGAGTGATCGACACCCCCCACTCAGGCTTACCCCCTGCCTTTGCCGCATCTGACGTGCGCAGACGACGCACTTCCCAGTCGCCACCAGCGACCGCCAAAGTCAGCGCCAACCCAGTCACCACCGCAAGTCTCGGAGCCATCACGTTCCCTTTCCATCGCCCCGCCCGACCTGCGTGCGACTGAAAAGTGCGGGCAGACAGGCTAGGAGTTCAGACGCCGCTCAAGCATACTCACATCGCGACTCAGCGAGGCATCCTCGACCATGCGCTTCTCCACGGCCGTCACCGCGTGCAGAATCGTGGCATGGTTGCGGTTGAAACGCTCGCCGATGGCCGGCGAGGAGAGGCTGGTGAGCCGACGGCACAGGTACATGGCAATCTGCCTTGGCACCGCAATGTTCTTCGGGCGCCGTTTGCTGGTCATGTCCGCCAAGCGGATGTCGTAGTGATCCGCCACCAGCCGCTGGATTCGCTCGATCGTGACCGGCGTGGTCGCCTCTTCATCCACCACCCCGGCCAGCAGCTTCTCGGCCACGGCCTGAGTCACCACCTGTCCCGTCAGCGAGGTGTAGGAGACCAGCCGGATCAGCGCGCCTTCGAGACGGCGGATGTTCGACTTCACGCTCGTCGCGAGGTAGTTCAGGACACCGTCGGCCAACTTGACTGCGTGGTTGTCCTGCTTCTTGCGCAGGATCGCGATCCGAGTCTCCAGATCTGGCGGCATGATGTCCGCCGTCAGCCCCCACTCGAAACGGGACACCAGACGTTTCTCCAGGCCACCAATCTCGTGGGGCGGACGGTCCGAGGTGAGAACAATCTGCTTGTGCCCATTGTAGAGGGCATTGAAGGTGTGGAAAAACTCCTCCTGCAGCTTCTCCTTGCCGGTGAAGAACTGCACGTCGTCGATCAGCAGCACATCCACGTTCCGGTACACGGACCGGAACTGGGCCAACTGGCCGACTTTGAGGGCCTCGATGAATTTGTTCGAGAATTCCTCGCTGGAGATGAACTCGATGCGCAGCCGACTTCCCGATGCATGGAGGCTGTTGGCGATGGCCTGGAGCAGGTGGGTCTTGCCAAGTCCCGACGGGGAATGGATGAAGAGCGGGTTATAGCCCTCGCCCGGCTGGTTTGCCACCGCGACGCAGGCCGCGTGCGCGAACTGGTTGTTGTCACCCACCACGAAGCTGCTGAACGTGAAATGCCGGTTGTATTTGCGGCACCATTCGGCATCACGCTTCGGATCCCTTGCCTGTGGCCTGAGCGGCGCGGGGGGGGCCGTCGCAGGCAGGTCCCCAGCGGCGGGGGACGGGGCTTCGACAGACGCGGCCTCCGGGGAGACGTGCCCGGTCTCGAAGGCAACCATCACCGAGGAACCCACCACGTCGGTCAAGGCGGAAGCGATCAGTTCCTGGTAGTTGATCGACAGCCACTCGCTGAACATGTCGTCCGACACACCCAGCACCACTTCCCCGGCCTCGTGCCGCACGGGAACGATGTTCGCGATCCAGCGATCAAAAGTCTCTCTGTTGAGAATGGTCTGCAGCGCTTCTCGCGCCTCGTGCCAAATGTTCGCGACGTTGCTCATGAAATCGACATGTTTCCGGATTCTCCGAGGGACAGACCACCGTAGCGACGAAGGCGACGGGGAGAAGGTAGGCAGCGAGTTTCCTGCTCGCAGAAGCTGAACAAACTTAGCGAGCGGCAGAGCCCTCCGCAAGCCCCCGAGGAGACATTTTCCTCGCATAACCGAGAGGATCTACCGTAAGTGCCTGGAATCATGATTGGAAAAAGAAAACCTCTCGGTAGATTGGTGTGTCTACGCGTACATGACACCCCAGTGATGCCGGACCGCCCGGCCTGTCTACCATACGGTCGCTCGCAATGGAAACCACTCCCAACGACGGTGCCTACATTCTCCGCGTCGATTCTTGTCTGACGCCGCGCGAGACCGTGCACAATGCCTCGGTCCTCTGCCGCAACGGATTGATCGAGGCGGTGGGGTCCTTCGACTCCCTGACGGCCCTGGCCGAGGTGCCATGCATCGACATGCGCGGGTGCCAGGCAATCCCCGGCCTCGTGGATACGCACCTGCACGGCAGCGGCGGCGTCGCCGCGATGGATGCAGACCAACTCGACAGCCTCGCACCCATCTCCCAACTCCTCGCCCGGCATGGCGTCACCAGCTTCGTATGCACCATCCTCTCCGCCAAGGAAGACAAGATGCTCCGGGTGGCGGAAGCGCTCGGTGCCCTGAGCGAGAACGAAATGCCTGGAGCGGTGCCCCTCGGCCTGCACTACGAAGGCCCCTACCTGCGCGTGGAGAAGCGCGGAGCCCAGCGCGAACGCTACATCCGCCCCATCGATCTGGGCGAAGCCCGCGAACTGCTGCAGGCCGGCAAGGGAACCGTCCGCATGATGACCCTTGCACCCGAACTGGAGAACAGTGAGAAGCTGATCGAGATGCTGCTGGAGCACAACGCCATACCCAGCATGGGACACAGCCTGGCAGACGAGAACGAAGTCACCCGCGCCATCGATTGCGGCGCCACCCGCGTCACCCACCTCTACAACGGCACCACCCGCTTGGACCAGCGGAGTTCGGGACTCACGTCCGTCGCCCTGGTGGACGACCGGGTCACCATCGAGCTGATCGCCGACGGCATCCACGTCCACCCGGTGATGCTCGAGATCGCCTGTCGCGCCAAACCCCTGGACCGGATCGTCGGCATCTCCGACGCCACCCAGGGCGCGGGCCTCAGGAACGGCATCTACCACCTCGGCGACGACCGGGTCGAGATCGCCAACGGCTGGTGTCGACGCTTTGTGGACGGGCGCATCGCCGGCTCCTGCCTCACCCTGGATCTGGCCATGCGCAATCTCCCCGCCTACACCTCCCTCGGCACCGAGGAAGTCCTCACCTGCTTCACCCGCAATCCGGCCCGCAGCCTCGGCTTCGAGGACCGCGGCGTGTTGCTGCCCGGCAAACGGGCCGATATCGCCGTCGTCGATCCGGACTGGAAAGTGCGCATGACTATCGTGGGCGGACGCGTCGTCTACGATGCCCGTACGGCCGAACTCCCGGCAGACTGGGCCGACGAGTAGAGACGATCTCAAGATCCCGAGACGCGGGGCCGCACCCGATGAGCGCGAGAAGGTCAGGCAACTGTTCGCGAAGTACAGCGATTCCCTCTACAAAGGCGGCTGGGCCTATGACCGTAGTGCAGGAATCGCCGGACCAGATGGATTGAGATCGGGCGGGACGGGGTCTATGGTGGCAATGGTCGGGGACTTGCGCCTCCGATGACCACGCTGAAAGCTGCCGACACAGGGAGTAGATGATGCCGACAATCACTGTCGAAGGACCGCCGATCACCGACCTTGACAGGAAAAGAGCACTGGCCAAGGAGATGACTGACGCAGCCAGCAAGGCCTACAGTCTGCCCCGTGGAGTAATCGTGGTCGTCATCAAAGAGAACGCGCCTGACAACGTGAGTGTCGGTGGCCAGCTGATCATCGATCGGGCCAAAGCGGAATCCGGGACGGGATAGGGGATTCCAGGCGAGCTGGTCCTACGGACGCCGAAGCATCGCTGCACACCGTGGTGTTAGAACGAAGGGGAGAATGGCATGAGGATCGCACTCGTTGGCCCCGAACTGGAAGAGAACCTCGCGCTCCGGTATCTGCATGCGTCGCTGCTCAGGGCGGGACATGAGGCGCTGATCTTCGATTTCCACTCTCCTGAGCAGACAGCGGCAATCGCCCGCCAGATCCTGGCCTATGCTCCCCATATTGTGGGTCTCTCCATGGTCTTCACCGGGCGGGCCAGGGAGTTTGCGGCGCTGGCCGGGATGCTGACGGGGCTTGGCTATTCAGGACACATCACGGCAGGAGGCCATTTTGCTTCGTTCCATGCGGAACAGCTCCTGTCAGATGTGCCCGCCATCGACTCCATTGTCCACGGGGAGGGGGAAGCCGCACTCGTGGACCTTGCGGGGCGCCTTGCCGATCTGGGCGCTGTATCGGGAATCAGCTACAGGGGCGAGGGCGGGACGGTGGTGCATACGGCCGCGCGAACGGTCTGCACCGATCTGGACGCCCTGCCCTGGCCAACCCGGACCCCGCCGTTCCATAGGTATCTCGGCATCCCCATCGCGAACGTGCTCAGCAGTCGGGGGTGCTTTGGGAACTGTAGTTTCTGCTCCATCGCCGCCTGGCACAAGAAAACGGGAGGTCCACGATTCAGGCAGCGCGCCCCACAGTGCATCGCCAGGGAAATGGCCACCCTGTACCACGAACACGATGTGCGAATCTTCAACTTCCATGACGACAACTTCTTCCTGCCGTCTCAAGCGGAGAACCTGGCTCGTTTCTCGGCCCTGAGATCCGCGCTCGACCGCGAAGGCGTTGGCCAGATGGCAGTGCAGGTGAAAGCCCGCCCCGACAGCATCAACGAGGAAGTCGTTCTCTCCCTGAAGGAACTGGGCCTGTTCAGGGCTTTCCTGGGAGTCGAAAGCAATGCGGTGGCTGGACTGCGCACACTGGGGCGCGGCATCCGACGCGAGCAGAACCACGAGGCCCTGCGCATCCTCGAATCCTCGGGAATCCACACCACGTTCAATCTTCTGATGTTTGACCCGGAGACCACGTGGCAGGACTACGATGAAAATGTGGACTTCCTGGAGGCCTATGCGCGTTTCCCCTTGAATTTCGGGCGGGTGGAGGCCTACACGGGGACGCCCCTGGCAGACCGTTTGCGCGCCGAGGGCCGCCTGAAGGGCGATTACTGGGGACACAGCTACGAGATCCGGGACCCAAGGGTGGAATGTTCGTTCCAGCTCTTCAAACCGGTGTTCACTCCGCGCAATTTCGAAGATGGCGCGGTCAACCTGCTGGGCATGAAGGTGGATTACCTGCTGCACATTCTGACCCATTTCCGCCCGACGGCGGCGCCCGCTGCTCTTGCCGCGGATTGCAGACGCGCGATCAAGGACCTGAACTGCCACAGTGTGGCGCTCCTGCGGGCCATCCGGAGGAAGGCGTCAGAGCCCCGTGGGCTTGATGGTGGGGAACAGACTGAGCTGGTCAGCACTCTCGCCGCTGAACGCCGCGTGTTCGACGAGCGTATGCGCCGGCGCATGGAGATGCTGATCCAGGAGATCGAGAAGCGCAGCGTGATGGGCAAGCAACGGGCGTTCCCGATCCAGGCAGCAGCGGCGGCCGCCGCCATCGTCATCTCAGTGTCCGGCTGCCGGCAAGAGCCCCGCAGGGACGGGCATATCTATGAGATGATAGCAGAGCCGACCAAAGAGCAGCGTGAGCCCCCAGCTCCTGCTGGGAAGCCCAGCACGCCGACCAAGCCGGAACCGAAGGACGAGCCCAAGCCGGAACCGAAGGACGGGCCCAAGCCAAAGCGCGAGGATTGGCACATGTTCGAGATGATGCCGGTGCCGATTGAGCCGAAGGGCAAGCCCTGAGCGGCTGGCCCAGAACAATGCCTGGGGCGGTTCCGGTCTAGTGAGCCGGACGTATTGGGGGCATACGCCGGGCTCAGCGACCGAGGAGGCGCAGGTATTCCTGCTCCAGCACCTGCCCCATTCGCTGCCAGGAAAAGCGCTCGAGCACCAACTCCTGCCCGGCCGCTCCCATCGCCCGGCGACGCTCGGGATCGGCAAGCAGGTCGCAAACCGCCTCGCCAACTGCGACCGCATCCCCGGTGGGGCAGAGCAGGCCGGTCTCGCCATTCAGGATCACCTCCGGGGTGCCATCGAGGGGGAACCCAATCGCCGGGACGCCACTGGCCAAGGCCTGCACGACGGTCCGGGGCAGCCCTTCGCGCAGCGAGAGATGGACCAGGACGTGCATGAGCGCCGTATAGCGGCAGACATCGGCCGGCGGCACCAGGCCAGTGAAGATGAAGTGCTCCGCCAACCCCAAGCGTGCGATTTCCGCCTCCAATTCCCCGCGCAGGTTGCCATCGCCTACCAGCAGGAAGCGAACAGTCGGGAAGCGGGCCACAATGGCCGGAGCCGCCTGAAGCAGATACTCGTGCCCCTTCAGTTCGAAAAGCCGGGCCACCTTGCCCACGATCAGGGCCTCCGGTGGAATCCCCAGGCTCTCGCGCAGTTCGCCCTCCGGCTTCGCACCCGAGAACGCAGCCATATCCATGCCGCTATAGACCACCTTGTATTTGTCGGCGGGTGCCACCTTGGCGGCCACGCACTGATCGATCATCGCCTGCGCCACTGCGTAGATCCGGTGACAGTGCCGGGCCGCATAGCGCTCGGCCGCGATATACAGCCAATTGCGCCAGGCTGCCTGGTAGGGATGGAACGCTTGGCCGTGCACGGTATGCACCACCGCTGGCACCTTCTCCCGCCACGCGGCCAAGCGCCCCAGAATCCCGGCCTTGGACGCATGGGTGTGAACCACGTCGAATTGCCGTTCGCGGAACAACCGGCGCAGGTCGCGATAGGCACGCCAATCCGCCGGGGGACGGAGTTCCCGGACCAGGTCGGGGATTTCCACCACCTCCAGCCCCGGCAGCGGTTGCTTCTGCAGCAATTTCCCCTCCGGCCCAGCCGTGGGCCCGGTGACCAACACCACCTCATGCCCCTTTTCCAGATGATCGCGACAGGTCAGGAGGGTGTTCTCCTGAGCCCCCCCCACGATCATCCGGGTAATCACATGGCAGGTGCGCAAAGCGTCGGGCATGGCGAACGTGTCTCCGTCGGCGAGAAAACTGGGAATCGTGTGGGCAATGTGGGATTCTACACCGAAAGGTCCGGGCCCCAAAACTCCTCCAGCCAGGGGCGGTCGGTGGCAAGAAGCTCGTTGAAGCAGCTGCGGATGTCCGCTGGCGTCGCGCAGGCCGCGGTCGCGGGATCGAGTTGGCAGGCCCAGAGCGCCTTGCGCAGGTCCTTCTCGAGCACGGCATCACTGGCCAATGTCTGCATGTCCGCCATGCCCCGGCAGAGGGCCGCCAACTGCAAGGGCATGCGCCCCACCTGCTCGGCGTGGACGCCGGTGCGATCCACCGTACAACGGACTTCCACGCAGTAGTCGTCCGGGAAGTTCGTGATCGCGCCGTTGTTGATCACGTTCAGATGCATGCGGTACACCGAGTCGGTCTCCAACGCATGCATGATGTGCATGCCATACTCAAAGGTCCGGTCGAACTGCATCGGCTTCCGCCCGTCCAGCTGCTGCCGCAGGTCCGAGTCCTCTCCCCAGCGCGGCGCGGTCGTGTCCACCTCGGCCTTGGTCACCCGGGGTATGATGCCCAGCTTCTCCCACGTCTCGGGGCGCGGCAGGTAGTAGGGCAGATACTCCGAGCAATGCCTGGCCGACTCGGTAGTCCAGTACCCAAACTCGCGCAGAAGCTCGAACTGAACCCCGCGCTGCCGATACACATCGGGATTCTCCGCCGCCTTGAGCAGATCGGGATAGGCGTCGCGGCCATCCAGGTACTCGACCCGCAGGAACCAGTCCATATGGTTGATCCCAGCAGCGGTGTAACGAAGTTCCTTGTGATTCACGCCGAGCCAGCGGGCCAGATCGCGGATGCCGTATTGGATATTGTGGCACAGCCCCAGCATCTTCACCTTCGGGCAAGCCAGCGCCAGGATTCGGGTGAGCATGGACATGGGATTCACATAATTGAGCATGTAGGCGCCGGGGCACCGGACCTCCATATCCTTGCCAATGGCCAGCAACTCGGGCGCCGTCCGCATGGTCCGGACCACGCCGCCGATCCCAGCCGTGTCCGCCACGCACTGCGGGATCCCGTATTTGGCCGGGATCGAGATTTCGTGGTGGTAGGGCACCCCGTTGTAGGCAGGACCGCCCTGGGCGAAGGACGTCATCACATAGTCCGCCCCGTCCAGCACGCCATCCCGCCAATCCGGTGCGGTGCGAATCGTGGCTGGCGCGTCATAGTGCGCCACCACTTTCCTCGCGAACTCCGCGACCGGCCCGAGATGGCTGGGATTCACATCCACCAACACCAACTCGCACCCCCGCAACTCGGGGAAGGACATGATATCGAGAACCGAACGAGCCCCGAAGCCGCTGCCAGCGCCAATGAACACAATCTTCGCCATGGTGGTCTCCGCGATGGGTGGATGCCATTGTCATCCCAGGCACCTGGGATCTCCAAGCACAAGCCTACTCTAGCCGGGCCGAGCCAGGATACGAGAGCAGTGGCCCACCACCCCGAGGCTCTTCGGTTCTGGACGGGAATATCAGCCAGAGATCCAGGTCGCCAGCTGGCGAGCATCTCGCCAAGACTCGCCCGTCCGGACCGACGGCATGGAGCGTGCCGCCAGCAGCTTGACCGCAAATCAGCTAGCAAGTGGTTGACTTTCCACTTGATATACCCCTACGCACGAGGTACATTCGTTGTCAATTGGAGATTCAGCTTTCCGTCCCACTGTCCTCCCTCGCCCGGTTCCTGCCTGGAGAGTCATATGTTTCGTTCCGCAGTCTACACCGCTGTCGCTCTCTGTCTCATTGGGCTCGCCCTTCCCGCCGAGCCCATCACGGTCGTGAGTGGTGTGTTCACCGTTGATCGGACGCCACCGACCACCCCGGAGGCAGTGAAGCCTGCCGACGGTGCCTTGCTCATCTCGCCCTTCCTGCGTCTGGAGGCCACGGCCCAGGACGCGCTGAGCGGCGTCGCAGGCTACCAGTTCGAGATGGCTGGCCTGCCATCCCAGGACTTGGACACGCCCTACGCTGTGTACCGAGGGCTGGCGGATGGCGACTACACCTGGAGTGTCCGGGCTCGCGATGCCGCAGGAAACCTGTCCGAATGGGCCAGCTTCGACTGCCAGTTCGCCCTCGGCGGCGACACCGATGAAGACGGCCTGCCCGACGCCTGGGAACTCGCTTGCTTCGGTCGCCTCGACTTCACCGATGGTACGGTTGATTCCGACCAAGACGGAGTCAGCGATCTGCTGGAAGCGGAAGCTGAGAGCCATGGGTTCGAGTTCTACCTCACCTTGGCCGCAGGCTGGAATATGGTCGCCCTCCCCTGTGACACGACGGTCGATTCCGCCGCCTCCCTCGTCGCCGCCTCCGACAGCCCCGTGTGGTCTTGGAATGCGGGCACGCTCCGCTACGAGATGAACACCGCTCCCCCCGCCCGCGCCGGTCTGTGGGTCTTCGTCAGCGAGTTCACCGAGGCCATCCCGATCAGCGGCACGCCGCCGGATGACGACCTCCTCCGCCTTGAGCGTGGCTGGAATCTGGTGGGCTCCGGTCTCCCTGCCGCCCTGGATAGCACGGATGGGATCGAGGATATCATCACCTGGGTAGACGATGGCTACGAACTGCGCGACATAGCCGACTTCAATTCCGAACTGCTCCAGGGCTACTGGATGTACGTCTCCTTGGCTGGCGACCGCACTCTCCTCCAGCCCGAGTAGCCCCCCGCCCACACAGAGTCGATCCCAAACGCCCGTCTTCCGCAAGACGGGCGTTTTGTTTGTGCCTGTAGTCTTGAGCGTCTCCTCCGGTTCCCGTTCCCATCCCCCACCACGCCACCGAGCAAGACCCCTCAGGCGGGGGGACGTGGGAACTGCACCCAGCACTAAGGCGCCAAAGTCAGCAGGGAAACTCGCCGGGCGGCGGCCAAGAGAGGGGTTCGCGATAGCTCTCCTGCAGACGGCTCCAATACCGGCGTTGCTTGTGGACGAGCTTGGTGGCGCTGTAGGGCTGCTCCTGGCCTAGGCGCCGGTCCCAGGAGAAGTCGGTTTCGGTCCGGTAGCCCTGGGTGAAGCCGAAGAGCTGTTCGGTCAGCTGGAGGCGGGTCGCCAGATGCGCCGGATCGTCCCAGAGATTGGTCACTTCGCCGGGATCAGTCCGATGGTCGTATAGCTCGCCGCCCTCGTCGCCGCCATAGAAAACCAGCCGGTGGTCGGTGGTGCGGATAGCTGAGACCTTGCGCTTCAGCCGCCACCAATCCCATTCAGTGAAGACTGCCTCTTTGCCGGGGGCCTCGCCAGTGCCCACGGGCACGAGGGAACAGCCGTCGCGGCCTGCGGGCAGGGGCACATCGCAAAGCTCGCAGAGGGTGGGATAGAGATCGACGGACTCCACCAGTTCATCGTTCGTCACGCCGCGCGGGCCACCGGGCCAGCTGAGTAGAAAGGGAATGCGGCAGATCGAGTCGTAGAGGCCGAAGTTCTTGTGGAACAGGCCATGCTCGCCAGCGAAGTCCCCGTGGTCGGCGGTGTAGAAGACGATGGTATTCTCCAACTCCCCGTCGTCCGCCAGCTTCTTCAGGACACGCCCGATCTCCATGTCGATACAGCTGATCAGCGCATAGTAACTGGCCAGGCAGCGGCGCAGGCGGTTCTCATCAGGATCCGCCAGAGGATAGCCGCAACCATCGGCCAGGGTCTGGCGCATGAACTCGGGTTTGCCGGCAAAACGCCTCTCGAAATAGTCATGGGCGCTGGCCGGCAAGGTCAGCGCGGCGGGGTCGTACATATCGAAGTAATCGCGGGCGGGAGCAATGGGGGCATGCGGACGCTGGAAGGTCATATGGACGAAGAAAGGGCGTGTTTCGTCCCGTTCGTCGAGGAACTGGAGTGTCTGGTCGCCAGTATAGCGCTCGATGGAGTGCTCGTAGGGCAGGCCGGCTGGAGCACTGCCGTCCAGGGTGTGGTGCTGCCCGGGTTTGGGACTACCCTCCTCATACCAATCCGCCAGCCCCTTCTCCTCCAAGTGGGCAAAGTAGTGGCAGGTGAGTGGGTCGTCGTGGGTGGCATCGCAGAGGTCCGTGTAGCGAACCCGCTCGAAGCCCTCGGAATCCCAGCGGCGCACCATGTGGGACTTGCCGAAGAGCCCAGTCTGGTAGCCGTAGCGCCGGAAGAGGCTGGCAAGGCCATCGGGCTGCGGGCCCTGCCAGTCGGAGTGGTCGTTGCCGAACATGCCATGGGTGTGCATGTACTGCCCAGTGAGGAAGCAGATCCGGGACGGGCTACAGATCGGGTTGTTGGCGAAGGCCCGTCGGAAGCTCACGCCCCGGGCGGCGATCCGGTCCAGGTTCGGCGTCTGCACGTCCGGGTGGTCGGCACAACCCATGCAGCCGGCGTTGTGCTGGTCGGCCATCAGCCAGAGTACATTCGGGCGGCGTTTCATGCAGCATCCCCCAGGGTCGGCTCGCGGGCCAAGGTACAGGACATCGATGGCCAACTATACAGGCAGAAGAGAGCCTGCGCGATGCCGACTATGCTGCCTGCACCTCATCGGGGGACGGGTGGGATCCAGAGGCGGACCGGACCTTGGGGCGATTCTTCGAGAGGGAACGCACCAGCACATAATGGGCGACATGAACCGCGACGAAAAGCACGAAGTGCATGCTACTGACCACTAGAACCAGCCCAGAGTCCGACAAGCTGCGCCCCGAGAGAAGGAAGCTCATCGAGGCGGTTGCCCCAAGCCAGGAAAGGGTCATGGCCACTGCCCCTGGGAGAGCCGGGTACTGCCAGCAGCGCATGAGATCGGCCGCAAGCCACAGAGTGCCCGCCACAACGGGACCAACCCAGTCCAGATCCGACCCCACATCCAGGATGCGGTTGCAGACCATCGTGTTCAGTTCAAGCACAATCCACGAGAGCGGGGAGACAATCCAGAGGGCCCCGATCCCCAGGAAGAACAAGGGGGCCTGGCGACCGGACACATGGTCCCCGCCGCCCATGACCCGACGCGAACGCAGCAGGAAGCCCACGACCAGAATCGCCGCCAGGTACGCCGTGAGGGGAGCAAAGCTATGCATCACGGTACTGGCGTCCAGCAGTCCCTCGTACCAAGTGGCAATGCCATTGACGCCGCTAAGCGCAAAGGCTAGGCACCAGATGAAGAACACGGCGGAGACATGCCCCTTGATCTGCGTGCGGCGTTCCTCCACCAGCTTCCTCTCCAAGCGTTGCTCGAACGCCAATGCTTCCCGGCGAACATGATCGGCGAGAAAGAGCCCCGGCACATCGAGAACATGCTGCCAAGCCACGCGCGCCTCATTGTGCGCGCCTTGTTCCTCAAGCTCACGCGCGAACATGAACCGGCCATCCACCTCGTTCTCCACGCAGGCGCTCAGAGTGCGTCGCGAGACGATTCCACCGTGGATGTTGTCGTCGCCCGTGCGCTCCAGGAGATCCGCCACAGAATCCCAATAGTCGTTGCGCAGCAAGGCCTGAATTGTGGTAGTGATGTTCCGCTCGATGGTAGTCATCACCGCCGCCATCGCGGTCTCGGCCGCCACATCGACGGGGGATGGGGCGACAACCAGGAGCTTCTTGGAGAGGCGGAACCCAGCAAGCTCCCCGCGCACCTGCAACGCATCAGTCCGGGCCTCGGGGTCGGCAAGCAGATCCTGAGCCCGCTGCATGGCCGCCTTGCGTTCGGCCAGCCGTTTGCGGCTGTCCTGCAGCAGTTGCGCGCGCCGTTCGCCGAGGATTGCCCCCGTCCACGGGCGCAGTCCCTCGATGATCAGTCGCGAGCGGTCGAAGCACCGCGTTTGGTAGGCCGTGTTCGCTTGATAGATACCATCCGCCAGCCGGGCCTGCTCGGCCTCCAACTTCTGGGGAAGATCTCCGGAGCCGCCAATCTCCAGAAGCAGTTGCACGGTCGCCTCGAAAGCCGCCATATCCAGACGCTCTTCAGCCTGCCGGGCCTCCTCCTCCGCTGCCTTGACCGCATTGCGCTGCTCACCCTCGAAGGCACGGACCAGCTCGTCGGGCATCGAGGAGGTGTCCAGCGACGCATATTCCTTCAGGGTCTTCTGGGTGCGGCCCCAATCGCTGCTCGCCAGGCAACTTCTCAGCTTCTTGAGCAACTGCTCCCCATGCTCCCGAAGCGCTTGCCGGTTGGCCTGGAGATTGGCCCCGCAGAGCGAACAGAAGGTGGTGCCCAGATGCACGCCTTCCCCGCAGGAAGGGCATGGCTCCATGCCATAGGCACCGCAACCCCGGCAGTACTTCCCCTTAACCGAGTTCAGCACCTGGCATGCCGGGCAACGCCACTTCTCGGCACCCTCCATGTCATTGTCCGCCCCAACCACTGCCACGGGGGTTTCCTGGCTGGCTCCGAGAGCGGCAACCACGTCCGCGCCGCACGCGAACCGATCATCCGGCTCACGCAGCAAGAGACGTTGGATCGCGACGGCCGCGTCCTCGGGGAAGTCGGGGATCATATCCCGCGGCGAGGGAGCCTGGCGGTAGAGGAAGTCCGCCGAGTCCGCCGGGCGGTCCGCGCCCGCAAAAGGGGCTTCGCCAGTCGCCATCCGGAAGAGCAGCACGCCAAGCGCATAGAGGGACGCTCTCACATCGCACTTCCCCCCCAGAACCATCTCCGGGGCGACCAATCCGGTCAGCCGGGAATTCCCTGTCGCTCCTGACTCGCCCACCTCGGGCAGGGGATCACCAGCATGGATCAGCCGGGCAAACGTGTCCGTGAGCAGGACATCCCGGGGGCTGAGTCCATCGGCCAGCAACTGGCACTGGTCCCACGCCGCCTGCAAGGCAGGAGCCAGTGCACTGCCACAGGCCACCACCTCCCTGGGAGACATGGCGCCACAGCGTGCCAGCCGCGCGGCCACACTCTCCCCATCGACGAATTCCGTACTGCGGAAATAGAGGCCACCTTCCTCGCCGATCGCGTACATATGCACGAACACCGGATGCCCCATGCTGGCCAGCCGCCGGGCCTCGGACACAAAATGGCGGATCAACGTATCGTCCGCGCCGCGCCCCGGGGAGAGGATCTTCAGGGCCACATCGCGTCCGAGACTCGTCTGATGCGCCCGGTAGAGCGGCCCCGAGTCACTCTTCGCAATCTCGTCCCCAATCACAAAGTCCCCCAGCGTGAGCGCCGCCGACAGAGGGGGAGGAGGCGTCTCGACCCGGCGCCGACAGTGGGCGCATACGAAGGGCCGACCACGTTGCGTCTCGGGCAGGGGCACCACCGAACTGCAGATGGGACAGATTACATTCAAATTCAGCCTGTCGTTGCGCTTCTGAGCGGCTTGCCTGGGTAGTCTCGTTCTTGAGATTGTATGCGGTACTGGCTAGTAAAGCAATAGCCATGCCACGTAACTAACCGGCTTTGCGGGCGACCAACCCAGGCCGGCAGTTCTCAATATTGCGAATCACACATGTCCGAACTGCATTTGCCCTTCCCCCCACTGGGAGGGTAACGTACTGTCAGCCCCACTCCCCCCACCCCCACAGCTTCCAGGAGCGCCCGATGGATTCCCAGACAGCGACCGAACAACTCTACGCCCAACGCCTCACCCGCTATCTGACGGCCCTGCGCAACGAGAAGCCGGACCGAATCCCAATCCGCCCCTTTGTCGCGGAATTCGCCGGCAAGTATGCCGGCTTCACCAATCAGGAAGTCACCCACGACTACCACAAGGCCTTCGACGCAGTCTGCCGGTGCGCAGCCGATTTCGACTGGGATGCGATGGTCGCCAATATGGTCTATGTCTGGACCGGGTTGACCCAGGCGATCGGGCTCCGCTACTACGGGATTCCGGGCCTCGAGGTCCCCTCGGATTCGGGTTTCCAGTATCTGGAGCCTCCCGAAGGCGAAGCGTTCATGAAGGCCGACGAGTACGACGCGCTGATTGAGGATCCGACGGCCTTCCTGTACAATGTCTGGCTGCCACGCGTCGCCCGCGACGTTCCGGCCCCGGGGGAGCCGGCCTCGTACCGGGGGCATCTTGCCCTGGTCAAAGGGGGCATGGCCATGATGGAGTACTTCACGGCCTTCGGTCCCCAGTGCGCTCGCATGCGCAGTGAGTTCGGCATGCCCGGCGCGATCGCCGGTATTCTGAAGGCCCCCTTGGACATCATCGCCGACAAGTTGCGTGGCTATGTGGGCCTGGCCATGGACCTCATGTCCCAACCGGAGAAGGTCCTTCAGGCCTGCGAAGCCCTGGCGCCCCATCTCTGCCATGTGGCCAGTTGCACGGCCGATCCCACGGGCCAGCTGCCAATCGGCTTCTGGATGCATCGCGGCTGCGTGCCCTTCGTCACGCCCGAGCAGTTTGACACGGTCTACTGGCCCACGCTGAAGCCCATCATCCTGGAGCTCTGGCGACAGGGGCACCAGACCCTGTTCTACGCCGAAGGCGACTGGAACCACCACCTCGGTTCCTTCGCCGAACTGCCGGAGGCATCGATCGTCTACCATGTGGACCATGCCGACATCTTCGAGGTCCATCGACAACTCGGCAACCGATTCTGCCTCAGTGGCGGCATCCCCAACACCTTGCTCTGGAGCGGCTCGCGCGACGATGTGCGCGCCTATGCGAAGAAGGTGATCGACGGGGTGGCCGCGGACGGCGGCTACGTGATGGATGCCTCGGCGATCATGCAGAACGATACCAGCATCGAGGCCCTGCAGGCGCTGACCGACTTCACCCACGAATACGGCACCTACTGCCCCATCGATGATATGCCCCTGCGCGACGTGGATGCTCCCACCTTCTCCCCCGAGGAGCATGCCATCGGCGGCGAATCGCCCGCCTCGACCACCCGGCACGCTCCGGGCGTCTGTCTCGACTGGCAGGACATCCAGCGCGAGCTGCCACCAATCTGCGGCGACGCCGAACTGATGGGCGAGATCTGGGGCAATGTGGACGGCTTGGGCAACATGTTCGTCTGGCAATGCCTGCTCTCCTTCTGACTGCGCCCAGCTTTGCTGGGGGAATGATGGTGAAGCAGGAGACAACGCCCTGTCCGATCCGACCGATCCGACCGATTCGTCCGATTCCCAATTCCCAATCCTTCCCTTCCCTTCCCCAATCTGAAATCTCGAATCCAAAATCCCTTACCCCCCCCTCCCATGCCCTTCTCACCATCTCCTGCCAATGTTCGCCTGCTGCCAGGTCCGGTTCGCGCTTGCCAGGACCTGAACACGCGCTACTTGCTCGAGTTGGCGCCCGACCGGTTGCTGCATACGTTCCACCTCCAGGCCGGGCAACCCAGTTCCGCCGAGCCGCTGGGTGGCTGGGAAGCCCCCACCTGTGGCCTGCGCGGTCACTTCGTCGGGCACTGCCTCTCCGCTTGCGCCAAGGCCTACGCCAGCACCCGCGACCCCCGGTTGCGCGAACGGCTGGACCTGCTCCTGACAGAACTCGCGGCATGCCAGCAACCGAGCGGCTATCTGAGCGCCTTTCCCGAAACCGACCTGGACGCGATGGAGACGACACTCGCCGGGGCCTGGGCCCCCTACTACACCTTGCATAAGATCCTTGTCGGCCTGCTCGACGCTCACGAATGGGCGAACAGTGCCACGGCCTTGACCATGGCCACGGCCTTGGCCGACTACGTGGGGTGGCGGCTGGATCGCCTGACCCCGGAGCAGCTCGACGCCATGTGCCGCACGGACCTCGCGCCAAACCCAGGCAACGAAGTCGGCGGCATCGGCGAAGGCCTGCGGCGTCTTGGTCAGACCGTCGGTGAGGCGCGCTACGAAGAACTGGCCCAGCTCTTCGACCGCGAGTGGTTTATCACCCCGCTCCTGCGCCGCGAAGACCGGCTGACCGGGCTCCACTGCAACGCCCACATCCCCATGGTTCTGTCCTTGGCCCGGCGCTACGAACTCACCGGCGACTCGGCCCTGCGCGACGCCGTGATCTGGTTCTGGGAGCGCACGGCCCTGGCCCGTTCCTATGTGAACGGAGGCAGCTCGGGACCGCACCCCGACGGCACCGAGAAGAGCAAGGGCGCCGAGCACTGGCCCGAGCCCTTCCGCCTGGCCAACACCCTCACGCCGAAGATCAACGAGAGTTGCGTCACCCACAATATGCTGCGACTCACCGATGCCCTGTTCGGCTGGACCGGGGAGCCACGCTACGCCGAGTTCTACGAGCGGGCCTACCTGAACCATGTCCTCACCATGCAGCACCCCGACCAACCCGGCGCCTACCTATACGATCACCCCCTCGGCCCCGGTAGCCACAAGGCGTATGGCACACCCCACGATTCGTTCTGGTGCTGCTATGGAACCACGGTTGAGGCCTACGCCCGGCTGGCAGCAGGCATCTACTACCAGGCTGCCGACACGGTCTGGGTGAACCTCTTCGTCGCCAGCGAATTCACTTGGCCAGAACGAGGCATCCGCATCGTGCAGGAGACCGGCTTCCCCGACAAACCCGGCACGCGCCTGACCGTCCACTGCCCGCAACCCACGCAGTTCGCGCTCTCCCTGCGCGTGCCTGCCTGGACGGAAGCCGCCGCCGCCTCGGTCAACGGCGATCTGCTCCCCATCCCCCGCGGTGACTACCTGACCATCGAACGCGAGTGGCACGATGGCGATGCCGTGGTCCTGCGCTTCGGTCTCCGCCTCTCCGCCGAGGCCATGCCCGACAACTCCGGCATGGTGGCGTTCCGTGCCGGTCCTCTCGTCCTCGCCGCCCTGACGGCCGACGATTTGCTCTTGCCCCAATCCAGCATCGCCGATGCCATCACCGCCATCCAATGCCCCGCCCCCGGTCGCTACCAGATAGCTCTCGCCGACGGCAGCACCGTCCCCTTGGTCCCCCTTCACCAGGTCACCACCGAGACCTTCGGTGTCTACTTCCGCCTGAAAGTCGCCCAGAACGCCCGGGTGAGCGCAGTTGTCTGAAGGGCAACCTTGTGTTGGCACCCAGCGGCGGAGCAAGTATCGTGATGGCATGACAGAAGTGCACACTACGGCGCGATGGGCCACCTGACGGTCGGCACAGCAAGAGGGACCACGGCAATGGCATCACTGACCATGCATGGCATCAAGGTGAAACGGCGCGGCAACGCGGCCCGAATGATCGTCGGCACGCCCCCCCTCATGCAGGTGCTTGTCGCCATCCTCACCGGCGCTGGTCTGTTCGGTCTGATCCACCTCCAACGGCAGGGCGAGTTCACCGATGTGGCCCCGCCGTGGGCCTTCTGGACGACAGTGTCGGCAGTCGCGCTATGTGTGCTCTACCGCTGGCTCTTCCACCACACACTGATCACGGTCAAGGGAAAATCCGTGGCGGTCGAGCGACACCCAATCCCCTTCCCCCTGCCCTACAGCGTGCGCCTGGGAGACATCAAGAGCGTCGATACGGACGTGAAGGTGACCACACGCCGTGACAAATACGGCAACGAGCACGACAGCTATCGCTTTACCGTGCAGCTATCCCTGGAGAGCGACTGGCGACCGAAACGGCTCTACAAGACCAGCTCGGAAGCCGCCGCTGTGGCCTTCCGCCAGACCGTGCTGATGATGATCGAGAACGCCCGGGCCATGAACCGGCCCGCTGTCGGCTAACCCGCAACCTTCCTGGAGTGCCATGCCCAGCTCAAAAACCCAATCCGACTTGGCCCTGCTCCGCAGCGCGGACGAATCCTTCTTCCGTCGGGCCGATGCCGTCCGGCGCCTAGCCCGCTGCGACGAGGACGAGGCGCACCAAGCCGTACTGGCAGCCTTGCAGGACAAGGAGCCCTACGTGCGGCGGGCGGCCGCCGATGGGCTGGCCCACCAGCCGCAGCCAGACGACCTGGACCCCATACTCAAGGCGTTCGCGGACAATGTGGACGAACAGGTCCAACGGGCCCTGGTCAAGGCACTCGCCAGCTTCGCCGACCCGCAGGCTCTGGAAACCGTGGAGAAGGTGGCGGAGAGCGGCAGCTACGGTCTTCGCTACGACGCCCAGAGCGCGGTCTCGCAGATCAAGCGCAATATGCTTGAGCAGGCAGGGCCTGCCGCCGAGGAGAACGACATCCCGGCCACCGAGCCGACCCCCCTCCGCCCGCCGCCGGAACCGAAGGCGGAACCACAGCCCGAGCCCGCCCCCGAGCCCGCTCCCGAGCCGCCGGTCGAGCCACCGACGGCAGCCGCGCCGGAACCCGCCCCCATCCCTGCGCCTGAACCCGCAGAACCGGCCCAGAAGGAAAAGCCCCGCGAGCCTTCGGCTGGAGTGCTCGACTTCCGCTCCTTCGCCCTGCCCGAGCGTCTCCTCTGGGTGCCCGCCGCCCTCTGGCCCGCCCTTCTACTGCTGGTCTGGGCCAATGGCATTCGCTCCGAAACGTGGTGGGCCCAGATACTGGCCCTGGCATTGGTGCTCTGGCGACGGGGCGTGCAATTCGACGGGTTCACCAAGTGTTTCTGGCGCTGGAACGGCGTTGTTGTTCCCCTGAGCAAACGCCTCGCCGACTACGAAGGCATGACCGGCATCGAGGTGCGCGAACGCCCCTCGCATCTGGCGGAGATTCTGCCTGAAAACTACCGGAAGTACATGCGCCTTGAGCTCGGCCGCCACGAGGTGGTGTTGCTGCACGAACGCGAGGGTGACGTCCGCCTGAAGTGCTTCCGCAACCTGGCCGCTGCGCTGGTCGCTGCCCAACAGGCCGCCGAGTTCCTAGCCCTGCCCATCAAGGTCAATCAGCAGAATAGGGCAGACTGAGGCCACAGGCCGCGCTGCTGCCCCGACCAGAAGGACAGCTCAGCCCACTGCGGCGCGAAGCGCGCGCGCAGCACGACCCACGTCATCACTGCCCAGAATC
>JABGQJ010000259.1 GCA_018648945.1 Victivallales bacterium | reverse complement strand
CCCCCTGGCACCCAGGAACGCATCTAGACAACCCCAAGCAGAAGCCCCGCAGGAGTTGCCATAACTCACTGCGGGGCCATTCGTTGTTCTGGTGGGCGGTGAGGGACTTGAACCCCCGACCTTCTGGGTGTAAACCAGACGTTCTAGCCAGCTGAACTAACCGCCCGAAGAGGAACCATACTGTAGGCGATGGCAAGGCGAGCGCAAGCGCTAGCGGCCACCGAACAGCCGCTCCACCACGCTCGCTGGCAGAGGCTGGTAGCCAC
Source organism: Victivallales bacterium (assembly GCA_018648945.1). The sequence continues at coordinate 9,394 of JABGQJ010000259.1, read as the reverse complement.
AGGGCTCCATGGAGAAGGAGCCGCGACCACCGGTGAGGCGAGGCAGGGCCTTGCCGAAGCCAAACATCTCGGCCAAGGGGACCTCACAGGAAATCTTGCGCACATCGCCGACTGTGATCATATCGTGAATGATCGCGCGCCGCGGTTGCACGTACATGCTGATCTCGCCAATGCAGTCGTCGGGGGCGGTCACCTCCAGATGCATGAGCGGCTCCAGCACAACGGTCCCAACATTGCGAATAGCCTGATCCACGGCCTGGAGGACTGCGCCGACAACTGAGCCCTCGGTCGTCTTGGTCGGGTCGGTATTCAGCGTGGTAAGCTCGGCAGCCAAGTAGATCAGGGGGTAGCCATGGCTGCCCCCCGTGCGCAGGCCTTCGCCCAAAGCCCGTTCGGCGGCCAACACGAAATCCCGCTTGATGTTGGCAAGACCACGGACGGAATTCGTGACCGAGAACATCTCTTCGCCCTTGGCAAGCGGGCGGAAGGAGACGCCGACCTCGGCGAACAGCTCGGTTTCCCCCATCGTTCGCGAGAACACCACATGCTCGTCGCAGGCGGACTTCAAGGTCTCGCGGTAAGCCACGCGTGGCTCCCCGACGCGGACATTCAAGTTGAACTCCCGCTCGATCCGGTTGAGGTTGATCTCCAGGTGGAGTTCCCCCATGCCGGACAGAATGCGCTGGCCGGTCTCCTCGTGCTGATTCCGGGTGAGCGTCTGATCCTCCCGGCAGAGGAGGTCGAGAGTCTCGTCCAGCTTGTCCTTGTCGCTGCTCAGGCGGGGTTCCACTGCCATCGAGATGACCGGATCGGGGAACGTGATCTTCTCCAGGGCCACGGGCTTGCGCGAGTCGCAGAGCGTATCCCCGATGCCACAGTTGCGCAGCCCGACAATGCCCACGATGTCGCCGGGGCCCACACTGTCGAGGCTCTCGGTGCTCTTGGCGTACATCTTGAGGATCTGCCTGGGCCGCACCTTCTCGCCCGTGCGAGGGTTCAGCACCGTGGCATTGGCCTTCAGTGTTCCCTGGTACGTACGCAGGTAGAAGAGATCGGCAGTCTTCGAGGCGGAGACCTTGAAGATGAGCCCGGCGAAGGGGGCGCTCGCATCGGGGTGCAGAACCACCGCCCCGCCTTTCTTGACATCCTCCGCAGGGATGTCCGCACAATCGACGGGAGACGGCAGGTAGTCCACGACCGCATCCACCAGGGGCTGGATGCCGATGCTCTTCTTGCCGCTGCCGACCAACAATGGAGTCAGCCGGCGAGAGAGAGTCTGGCTGCGAATCTCTCTCTTCAGCAGTTCGGTGTCGATCTCCTCCCCTTCCAGATATGCCTCGGCAATCTCGTCCGATGTGTCCGCCAGTCTCTCCAGCATGGCATCGCGCCGTTCCTCCATCTCATCGGCCAGTTCGGCGGGCACCGGGGAACGCTCGACCGTTTCGTTGCTCTCGCCCGAGAAGGCCAGGACCTCCATGGTCACCAGATCGACCATCGACTCGAAGTCGTTCTCGATGCCGATGGGTGCCATCAGCGGCAAGGCGCAGTTCCCGAATTTCTCATCGATTTCGTCGAGCACCCGGGGGAACGAGGCCCCCACGCGGTCCAGCTTGTTGATAAAGGCAATCTTGGGGACGGAGTAGTGGTCGGCCTGGCGCCAGACCTTCTCGCTCTGCGCTTCCACGCCTTCCACACCGCTGAAGATGACGACCGCGCCATCGATCACCCGGAGAGAGCGCTCCACTTCGGCAGTGAAATCGATGTGGCCAGGGGTATCGATGAGGTGAATCAGGTGGTCGTGCCACGGGATGGTCGCGGCGGCGGCGGCGATCGTGATGCCGCGCTCGCGCTCCTCGGGCAGGAAGTCCATGACTGTGGTCCCATCATCAATCTTGCCATAGCGATGGCTGAGGCCAGCGAAGTAGAGAATGCCTTCGGTGGTCGTTGTCTTCCCAGCATCGATGTGGGCGATGATGCCAATATTCCGGATGCGTGCCATGTCGCTCATGCGGCGATTCCTGCTGCGTGCGTGGGGGAAATGTGTCCCCATAGAATAAAGGGAAACGGGGCTGCCCGCAAGGAGCAGCCCCGTATGCGGGCGCATCTCAGTTCCGTAGGTGTGCGCTCGTCGCTGCTGTGGAGACTGGGGCGAACTACATGTTCTATGCCGTGGGGTTCTCCGCCTTGGCGGATTCCGGTCTGCCTTTTGTGAAGAACTCGATGGTCGCTGCCTGTATGGACAGCTCGATCCACTTGTCTGCGAGCACGCGGAACGTCTTGTAGTTGTGCAGACGGCTCTGTAGGTCGTCGATGGATTCGTCACGGACGAAGCGGCATCTCGCCTTGCCGCGATGGGAGTAGGTCAGCTTGTTGTAGGGCCCGTGCTTGATGGGCTTGACCGGGTCGTGGCATCGGCACGAGGGATTGCCGCAGGCGTGGTGCTGGGCGGAGATGCTACCCGGATGGATGGGGCCGAGCTCCGTCAACTGCCGTCTGACGCGCTCGATTTCCCGGTTGATCTGTTCGAGGGACGGGTCTTTTTTCATGTTCCGGCCGCCTTTGGGGGTGATTTCTCTCCGTTAACCGATATGTATATACGGATATCGGTTCCTGTCAACTGGAAAGGAGCATTTCCATGAATGATGGCGACGCTGTGGATTGGCTGCACGAGCGAGTGGTCGCGGGATGCAGGGGCGACGAGACGATGGGGGAGTACGAGGTGTTGATCGACCGGTGCACGCTGGAGGTCCGTCGGGAGGCGCTCGAGCGGCTAGCCCGGGATGCCGCCGGTCGCCAGGAACTGGGCTGTCCGCATTGCGGCGGGAAGCTGCGCGTGGAGGGGCACGGCCGCGAACGCACGGTGGAGTCCATGTTCGGGAAGGTCCGGTTCGCGCGCAGCTACGGATGGTGCCCGCGCTGTCTGTGCCATGCCCATCCGGCGGACGTCGCGCTGGGCCTGAACGGGCGGGCGACCACCTCTCCGCGCATCCAGGAAGTGTGCGCGCTGACCGTACTCCATGGCCCGGCCGGCCGGAGCGAGGAGGATGTCCGGCGCATGACCGGGCGGGAGATCGCTGCCTCGACGATGCACAGAGAAGCGGGACGGCAGGGCGAGCGCGCCCTGGAGCTGAGGGAACGGGATGCCCGGCTTGCCGAAACCCCGGAAGGCGCGGCATGCCTGTCGGCCAGGGCTCCGGTCCTGCCGCAGCACAGCACGTTGGTCATCGAGGTCGATGCCTGGAACATCCGGGAGCGGGACCACTGGGGGCAGACAGAGGCGCGGCGGCAGGCCGGCGAGGATGTGGGGCGCTGGCACTGGGTGTATGCTGGAACGGTCTTCCGGCTGGACCAGCGCGGGACCACCGCCGGCGGCAGGGCGCTCGTCGCCGACCGCGGGTACGTCGCGACCCGGTCGGGACTGGACCAGTTCAAGCGGCAGCTGTACGCCGAGGCCCTCCAGCGCGGGCTATCGCAGGCCGAGACGGTCCTGGTTCTCGGGGACGGTGCCGTCTGGATCTGGAACCTGGCCAGGGAGCGGTTCGGAGACGCTCGGCAGCGAGTCGATCTGTTCCATGTCAAGCAGCATCTCTGGGATCTCGCGGCCGAACTGCACGGGAGGGACACTCCCGAGGCGAAGGAGTGGGTCGCCCCCTATCTGCGATGGCTCGAAAGCCGGAAGAACGGGGCGCTGGACGTGATCGAGGGACTCGAGGAACTGGAGCGGGAGCTCGCTGGACTGGAAGGCGGGGGACGCGAGGCGACCGCCCGCGAAATCCGGTATCTCAAGGAGCACAGCGACCGGATGGACTACAAGGACGCAAAGGCCCTTGGCCAGCCTTGCGGCTCCGGGGCGATAGAGTCCACTTGCTCGCAGTACCAGCGCCGGTTCAAGCTCACCGGTCAGTTCTGGTCACTCAAAGGCGACGAAGCCTTCCTCGCCCTCGCCACGCTTCACCGCAACGGACGGTGGCACCTACTTTTCCCCCACGACGAACTGTGAGCAGGAGCGTGGCGCAAGACGAACAGCCGCTGACCAGCCCCGCTTGCCAAACCGTCGGGAAACAGGAATAACCAACCCCAGTCCTCCTGCCCTTGGCAGCAGTGAAGGAAACGAAGGAAGCGCCGGGTAGTGGAGACCCACCACGCGGCGAGGAGCCGGCGAGCCAGAGATACTGGTGGCACATCACATCCGAACCACTCAACACCTCAGGGAAACACCTACGGAACTGAGATGCGCCCTCCAGGCTAGCCATCTGTTGCTTCCGCTCCCTCAAGCAGCTATAGTAGACGGTACCCACTCCTACATACGTGGGGGCGAAACGGTTTCGACTGGTTAGGTTGAACCTGGGTTGCATGCCGAGGATGATCGTTGGCCTCGTTAATCATCGGTCACGCATATAACTGCGAACAACGAATACGCTCTCGCCGCTTAGTTCGGCGACGTCTCTGCTCTGACGTCCGATAGGGGACAGAGACGCAAACTTCGGACTGGCTAGCTAAGCCGTGCAGACGGGCGAGGCAGCGAGAACCTACAGACTGCTAAGTCATCCGCAGTGGCTCGTTCGGCGCCCAAACGGATGATCGAAAACCTAAAGACGAACTATGCATGTAGACGCCCTTGTTGACGCTTCTCCAGGACGGGGGTTCGACTCCCCCCGCCTCCACCAGATTCCCTAATCACCTTATCGTGAGGTGGTTAGGGCCTTTTTACTGGTTGGCCATTGGACTCCCCTGGTCTCCACCAGAAGTCCTGCTTTCCGGCTTGGACGTTTCGTGTAGGCTGTTGTGGAGTAGGTGGTTGTGTGTGGTATCGTCGCGATGAATCGCTGTCCCAATCCGGTATCAGGCCTATCTTCCGCGTTTCTGCGGCCAGATCGAGCCACAGAGAGCCATAGAGAGCCGCAGGCGGCATCCCAAGGAGCCCCTCAGGAGCAGCAAACCAGGCAGTGCCGTGCTAGAAGCTGCGTCCCTCAGGACTGGTGGGACATCTGGCTAGTGCCTGGGTTCGGGAGAAGCGTTGGACCGCTTCGGGTTGCGGAGCTTGCCGAGGATTCGCTCGGCTTGTTGGCACAATTGCGTGGTGAAGTGCTGCACGGGGTCGTCCGCCGGAATCGCCCGCAGGTGGACCAAGTTGGCTTCCAGAAGAGTATAGGCTTCGGGCGTGCGATTGCGGCGGGAAAGCAGATCGGCAAGGGCGTTAGTGTAGGCCCCAAGCCAGATCGTGTAGGTGGCGATTCCGGGATTCTGCTCGCGCAGCATGGCCAGTTCGTCAACGGCACGGCGGCAATGGCTTTCGGCTTCGGCCCATCGTCCACTGTGACGGTAGACGGTGGAGAGCTTGTGGCAGAGCTGGGCCCGGCCGGTGGCGTAACGGGAGACATAGGGGTGCCGCCGCACCAGCCATTCCATCTGCGCCAATCCCTGCTGAAGCTGTTTCTCCGTCCCTCGCTCCTCTCCCCTGTCCTCCCCTCGCCGGCGCGGGCCATCCATCGCATAGGTCTGCGCCAGTTCATACCGGTACCTCGGAACGGTGGGGTGGTCAGCGACTAGCTTGGCCAGGATCCGGGTGGCTTCCTCCCGATCAGCGCGCGCCCCTCCCGTACCGCCTCTCCGGGGCTGTTCCCGGTAGCAAAGGGCGAGAAGATAGAGGCAATCGGCATCGTCTGGGATCTCCTGCAGAAGGGCCTCTAGCTCGCGCCTCGCGAGATCCACATGTTCCCTCGCCTCGCGAGTGCGTGGAGGTCGGGCACTATCACGGTCGATGCGTCCCTGCCCAGGGGGTGCTTTCGCGTAGTTCTTGGTCCCCAATAAGAACTGCGTCTGTACCAGTTCGAAGCGCACGTTCCGGGTTCGTCGGGCCTCCGTCGGCAGCGACGCAAGGGTAACCAACGCCGTGCGATGTGCTTCCAGGCCCTCATCCGTCCTGCCCATTGCCTTGAGCAGTTGCCCGAGATGGTTCTGGATACGGGCCTGTTCGATCAGGTGTCGCTCATCGTTGAGATCGCGTGCCAAGACCGCGTAGTCAGCGACAGCATCGCGGTAGGACCTCTCGGCCTGCGTGTACTGCCCGAGCTGCCATTGCACATCGCCGATGCGTTTACGGGCGGCCGCCGCCTTCACCCGAACTTGGCGCTCGTCTCCAGTCTCCCCAGCGAGGCGGTCGTATAGAGGCAACAACTTCTGGAGAAGCACAGCGGCCCTCGCAGAGAGAACGGGAGCGGTAGGCAGGGCCATTGCCTCGCCATCGGTTGGGCTGATGGATGCCTGGGAAGCAGAGCCAATACCGGTTGGCGAAAACTGGCTGAAGATGTTGTCCACCACTTCCAAGGCCAGACTGGCGTTGGCCTCTGCTCGTCGGCGCTGCTGCTTCTCCTGCGCCAGCGCCGACCGAGTCTGTACCCAGCCGACAGCGATGGCAGTCACCGTGGTGAGGACAAGGACGAGGAGGGCGGCGACCATACTCGCCAACACCGGCTTCCGCCGCCCCCAGCGCCACAGGTGCACGGGCCAGGCCACGGGTCGTGCCTGGATCGGCCTGCCATCCAGAAAGCGCCGCAGATCATCCGCCAAGACGGCCGCAGAAGGGTAACGGTGTTGGGAGTCGTGTGCCGTCAGCTTCTGCACGATTGTGTCCAAGTCTCTCGGCACGTTCGGGCACGATTCCCGGAGACGAGGGACATTCTCGTGCGTGATTCTCTGAATGAGTCGGCCGCGGTCCGCTTCCGCATAGGCGGGGGCCAGTACGAGCAGCTCGTAGAGCAGCAGTCCCAAGGCATAGAGATCGCTGGCGATACCCGTGTCTCCGCTGAACTGCTCCGGCGCCATGTAGCGTAGCGTTCCCGCCGTCGTGCCGGTCTGGGACACATCGCCCGCATGCAGTGCTTTGGCCAGACCAAAGTCGGCAATCCAGACCCCGCCATGGGGGTTCACCAGCACATTCGCTGGCTTGATATCGCGATGGAGCACGCCTTGCTCATGGGCATGCTGCAGGGCGTCCGCTAGGCTCAGCCCAATACAGGCGGCCCGCTGCCAACGCTCAGCTTTGGAGCAACCACCGATGTAGTCACAGACTGCCTTCTCACGCTGCGTTCTCAGTTCCTCCGCATCGGCCAGCCGCGCGATGACATGGTCGAGCGAGATCCCGTCGATCAGCTCCATGACGTAGTATCGCACCGTATCCTGTTCGCCCACACCATAGACAGCCACGATGTTGGTGTGGTGCAGACTGGCCGCCAGACGGGCCTCGCGCTCGAACCGGCTCACCTGCTTGGTGCCATGCAGTGCCTGGTTCAGCAACACCTTGAGAGCCACGTGGCGGCCGAGCGACTCCTGCTCTGCCTCGTAGACCACGCCCATGCCGCCACGCCCGATCTCCCGGATGATCCGGAAATCGCCGAGCCGCTCAAGCGGGGGTACATGAGCCGCCGACACCTCGGCACTGCCAGTCTCGGCGACTTTCAGGTCCTCCAGGGACAGAGCGGCCGGAAACAGCTCGCGGATCTCGTCCGCCACATGCGGGTGGCGGGCCGCGAACTCCTCCACTGAGGGGGTATCCCCACGGCGCAATTGCGCCAGGAACTCCTCCAGCAGCTCATCCAGATCCCGCGATTCCTCGTCGGCGCTAGGCATTGCCGATCCGCTCCCGGAACTCGGACACACTGGCCAGCAGTTCCCTCAACCGCTTGAGGGCACGCATGTAGCGGATACTGGCCGCCTTCTGCTCGATGCCGAGCACCTCCGCTACCTCCCGGTTCGTGAGTTCCTCAAAGTGGCGAAGGGCGAGCACTTCGCGGTCCATCTCCCCCATCCCCTCGATGGCCTGTCGGACGACGGCGACCGCATCGCCGCGGGCTACTGCCTGGCTGGGCGAAGTCAGATTCCCGGTCAGTTCGAGAACGATGGAGGCCGAGGATGCCTGCGCGTATGGTCGGGAATGGAGATGGACCTCGCGCCGCGGGTCCCGTTTCTGGGTTCCCAGGTGATGGCGATGCACATCGATCAGCGTCTGTAGGACCACGCTGCGGACCCAGATGAACAACGAGACATTCAGGGCGGCTTCGTAGTGATGGTAGCGCTTGGCCGCCGCCAGATACGCTTCCTGTAGAACATCCTCCGAGTCCACGCGCCCCCGCAACTGGGCGTGCATGCGGAAGCCGATCAGGCGCAACAGACGCTCCCGGTTTACGTCCAGGCATTCGGCAAGCGCGGCTTCTCCTGCGGGACCATTCGGCATATCGGCTCCTGTATAGGTGAACACTCGGCAAACGACCGCGTTCGCCCCCTTATTGCCGCATGGAACGGGGCAGAAGACGACTTTGGCGAGAGCCTGTAGAAACGGCGGCGCGCTTCCCGTTACTCCCCCCAGGACCGAGCGGTTTGGCTCCTCGCAAGCCACCGGACATGTGACAAGCAATGATGTGCGCGTGCTCCCCCGCCTGCCTCTCTGAATGCAGAGCCGGAGGCGAGGGAACGCCCAAGACCAGGCCACCAACCCAAAGGAAGCCAAACAATGCATCCCCGTACCACCCCACGCCCCCGTTTCACCCTCATCGAACTGCTCGTCGTCATTGCCATCATCGCCATTCTCGCGGCGATGCTTCTGCCCGCCCTGGCAAAGGCCAGGGAGAAGGCCAGATCGATCAGCTGCGTCAACCAGCTCAAGCAGCTTGGTCTGGCGACGTTCATGTACATGGACGACAACGGCGAGACCCTCCCCAATACCGATGGCTACGTGGCGGCCTCCACGCTCATCACGAACGGCACGGAGTGGATCTTCACCATCTACCCATACGTGAATGACCAAGCCATCATGGTCTGCCCGAGCGACGGATCCACGGTCATCTACGGGGGAGGGTCATCCGACTCGACTTGGGGGGGGAACAGCTATGGCATGAACGTGTGGCTGGACTGCAAGGCGTTGAGCGTCGTCCAGTACCCGTCCAGCACCGGTCTGCTGCTGGATATGCACAACAACTACTACTACAGACGCAACGACAACACCGGCTGGACGCCCAACATGATCCACAACGACCGCTACAACGTGACCCATGTTGATGGGCACGTGGCCAGCACGGGCACCGCCATGCCAAGGGAAACGCTCCACTGGACCAACGGCTACCCGCTCCCCAACGAAGGCGGATTCTAGTCCCCACGGTCCCCGTGGAGCGCCGCTCCCGCCCCCAGATGCCTCATCTCACCCAACCGTCAGCAGGAAAACACCGATCATGCGTTCACTACCGGCCACCAAGAGGTCCTTCACCCTCATCGAGCTCCTCGTCGTCATTGCCATCATCGCGATTCTTGCCGCCATGCTCCTGCCTGCCCTACAGCAGGCGAGGGAGAAGGCGCGAGCCATCAGCTGCACCAACAACCTCAAGCAGTTCGGCCTCGCGTT
>JABGQJ010000258.1 GCA_018648945.1 Victivallales bacterium | reverse complement strand
GTCGAGAAGGGCGTTTCCATGCTGGCACCGGTCCTCTGCGGCGCGGTGGGGTACGGTACGGTCGGGCATGTCGAGAACGCGATGACCTTCTCCCCGCTCCAGCTTGTCATCGACAACGAAATCGCCCGCTATGTCCGCCGTGCCGTGCAGGGATTTGAGGTGACCGATGCCACGATAGATGTGGATCTGATCAAGCGCGTCGGCATCGGCGGAAACTACCTGGCCGAGCCCGAGACTGCCGCGCAATTCCGCGAGTTTCTCAATCTCTCGCCCTTCTTCGGGGTGGAACCGTGGGGTGCCGATCCGAGGGGAGCCGCGAGCCAGCGCTGGGAGACGATGGCCGCCGCCAGAGTGCGGGAGCTGCTGGCCAATGAGGTCCCCTCGCCGCTGTCGGCCGACCAGATCCGCGCGGTGGATGAAGTGGTGGCGGCGGCCGAGGCCAAGCTCCGAGAGAGCGGCGAGGCCATCTGATCTGCGGGATCATCGCATCGACAGAACCCGTATCTGGCTCCATAGTGCAACCAGTCGGTCGGGACGTCTCCTGATCGCTCGCCGTGATTCTGGCGGCAACCAAATGAACACCGGTGGATGGGGAACGCATGGACATGGAGAAACTGAGACTGGGCGCAATCGGTGTTGGCGGGATGGGCGGTAGCCACGCAAAGCTGGCTGCCGCGCATGAGCGCGTGGATGTGGTCTGCGTGGCCGACTTGGATCAGGCTCGCGCCGCGCAGTTCGGCACCGACCTGGCGGCCGCCGCCACGACCGACTACCGCGACCTGCTCGCGCGTGACGATGTCGATGCGGTCGTGGTAAGTACGCCTAACCCACTGCACTACGCCATTGCTCTGGAGTGTCTCCAGGCCGGCAAGCACACGGCCGTGGAGTATCCCATCGCGCAGACGGTCGAGGAGTACGACGCGCTTTGCCGGACCGCCGATGACCAGGGCGTCCTGCTGGTTGACATTCTCACCCCTGCAGTCGAGCCCCAGCCTCTTCTCATGGCGAAGCTCGCCCCGCGCATCGGCGAGATCATGACCATGCGTAGCGTATACACCGGTGGCCCGACCGACTGGTACTCGGACACGGCACGGCGCGGCAACTTCTTCGCGGCCCTGACAATTCACAATATCGTCTACTACAACGTCCTTCTCGGCGAGAGTCCTCTGTGGGTCGATGGCGCACTCCATCTCGACGATGACCTGCCCTTCCACAGTGGGCACTACATGTCGCAGTACCCCTGTGGTGCGCTCGCCTTCAACGAGTGGCACATGGGTTCGACCAACGGCAGCCGGTGGCAGTGGGCTGTGGAGGGTGAGAAGGGCCGCCTGGTCTTCGACCGGGAGCGATACGGCGGCGACACCGTCAAGTTGGTCACTCGTGACGGCGAGGAGGAATTCTCGCTCTCCGCCATGGCAGACGATGCCCACGCCTTGGCCATCGACAGCCTCGTGCGCCAGGCTCTCGACGAAGATGCGCCCCCCTATGTCACTCGCACATTCAGCCGCGACATTCTCCGCATCTGCGAGGCCGCGCAACGGTCGGCTGCCGAAGGCCGCCGGATCCGTCTCGTGTAGCAGCTTGCCCTGCCAGTCAGGGACCCAAGGGGACCGGAAGGACAGCGACGCCTCCGGGTTGTCCCTTTGGTCCCCTTGGTCCTTTCCGTCCCTTCCCCCCAAGAGGCGAGCCGGAGCCTTGGCCGGAACCCCGGCACAGACCTTGCACAGGTGGCGAAGGGGCTCTAACGTGGCCCTGGCCATGGACTGATATGCATTCGGAGGAATCCGCGATGACTGAGGCGACCTCGAACCGCAAAGGAGCTCACGGCCCGCCACGGGAGCGGGCGGCGAAGGGAATCAGTGTTGCGGAGATCCGCTCTCTGCTCGGCGAAGAGAGATATGACGTGTGTCGCCAGGCGGTTGAGCAAGCGGCGGCAGATGCTGAGTATGGGGAGGTCATGCGCGCGGCCGAGGGGCCGAGAGAGCAATGCCTGAGCAAGGCGAAATGGGATCAGGGAGCGCCTGACAGGGCGGTGGGGATCGCGTGTCTTCTCGCGATTCTGTGCGTTGCGCTGCTCGTCGTCGTCTGGTATCTGGCCGGCTTCCTGGAGGCCGTCGCCACTGGCGTGGCCGTGGTCGCGGTGGGGCAGTGCGTGCCGGCACTCTTCCGTTCTGCGCCAAGGCCGTTGGCCGAGGCGGAGTCGGGGGTCGAACCCCTGGTCCGCAGCACCTATGGATCCCTCGGCCTTTTGGCGACGGTGGAGGCCTGCGCTGCCTGCCCGGACAGTCACCCGTTCCTGGCCGAACTGATTAGCGAACATGGGGATCGGGAGTGGGCGCTTCTCGCCCTGCACCTGGCCATGCGCAAGGACGACAACGGCGTTCGGAGTTTCCTTGTCTCCGACCTTGGTGTGGCGGCAATCCTGGGAGTGGCGAGCAGGGCTTCCGGACGTTTGGTGCACGATGCGGTCGTGGCCCATGCCCCGCAACTCCCAAAGGAGTTCACGCTGCGCGTTCTGAGCGGGTTGGGCGAGCGGACCTCCGTGCCCATTCTGCTGTGGGGGTTGGGCACTCGTCTGCGTCTGCCCGCCTGCATGGCGGTGATCCGTGCGCTGGGCAAGGTCGGGACCCCTGCGGCAGTCGCGGCCCTGGGGCAATTCGCGACCAGGTACTCACCGGCAAAGAAGCCGTCCTCGGGGGTGAGCGGGGCCGACGGCCCGAAGTGCTGGCGGGAGGCGATGCGGGCGCTTGAGGCCATCGGCACGAGCGAAGCCTTGGAGCTCGTGGAAGCCGCGAAGTGGCATCGCGGCGGCGCTGAGGGTTTCTTCGACCGGCTGACCGCGAAGGTGCGTGGCGAGGGCTCGGGATCGGAGATCAGCCGCATCCGCAGCATCCTGGCCAGGAGCGATTTCGGTTGCGGCGAATGTGGCCGCCTCTATGATGTCGAGCGTACCTTGTCCTGGCTGGTCTCCCGAGAGGCGGAGCAAGCAGCCGGGTCGGGCGCGGACGTCCCCGGAGTCGCTGGCGGCGGGGAGGCCCAAGGGGAGAGCGAACCCCTCCCTTTCACTTGCCGGGAGTGTGGCAGCGTGCTCGTCAGGTATTCGAAGGACTGCTTCTGGGGAGTGGAGGAGTAGGCAGTGGCCCGAGCCACTCTTTCTCAGTCCAGGTCTAGGAGGTGAACGTCGTAGGGTTCGACGACGATCTCGCCCCGTCCCTGCGCGTGCGTTCTCAATTTGGTCCAGCGCGCCGGTCGGTTTCCTCGGAACAGGCGGATGGTCGTGCGCTCCCGGCCGAGTCCGATCAGGTAGCCGAACAGCTGTTCGCGCACCCGCACGGTGCGGAATTCCACGGGGTGGCTGGTCGTCCCATCCGGCCCCACCGCCCGCCACTCGTCCACGCCACAGGCCCTGTCCACCAGACGCGACCATTCGGCGGCGGGCAGCCGCTTGGCGACCGGTTGCCCTGGTTGGGCGTTGTTGGGCCACGGTCTGCCCGTGGGAGTCAGGGAGAGCGTTCCTGCGCCGACCCGGATCACTTTGGTGCCGCCCTTGGCAAGCTGGTCGATCGCTTCGCGGACGCCGGGGGAGGCGTGTCTGGCGGCGGGAATCACCAGCAGGTTGCAGCGGACCGGACCGGCCAGAAGTTGCTCCTCCGTGACGAAGCCAATGTGGCGGCCAAGCCAGTGCAGAGCTTCGTAGGTTTCCCGCAGGCAATCCAGGTAGTCCAGATCGAGCACGGCAGATGGCTTGGAGAAGAGGAGGCGGATGCGGGCCGGCGCTTCCTGAAAGGCCACGATCTCGCGGGAGAAGCGCTGGACCTCAATGCTGTTCCGCGCCCAGGCATCCAGGAGTTGCGGCTGGGCCAGCAGGCTGCCCTCAAACCACTTGGCCCGAGGCGAGGAGCCGTTGCGCGACCACCACCAGGTGACGTTCATGTCCATGCCATGCAGGTAGCTGAACCAGAGCGAGGCATGGAGGAAGGCGGCTGGCTGGTCGGGGTTCTCGAAATAGACGGTCTGTACGCCATGCCATTCGGAGTCGTTGATCGGCTTGTTCGGGGCCATGGAGCGTTGCAGGTCGTAGGCCATGCCGGGGTAGCGCCAGGCGAAGGCATAGTCTGGCGAATGGAGGGTGGGTCGGGTGTCGCAGCCCTGTAGTTCGAGTTGCTGTGCCAGGGCGAACCGATCCACCCCCATGTTGTGGCGACTGGTCGCCTGGGGCCGGAAGGCGTGGTTCAGGCTTCCCACGACCGCCGCTTCGTTCGAGAGCTTCACATTGGTCAGGGCATCCGGATCACCGCGCCGAACCGCACTGCGCATGGCTTCGATGAAGCCACTGAACCGCTTGTTGTTCCAGCGGACCCAATCCATGTACGCCGCTGGTTGCCCGGGGTCGCGGGTTACGGCCTGGACCGTGTCGAACGTGGCATGGTCCGTGCCCCAGCTGGCATTCAGCACGGCGATATCCCCGTACTTGGCCGCCATCGCCGAGCGGAACGAAGCCAACGCGCGGGGTGACATGCGGCTGAAGGCCGCCTCGTTCCAGAGGTCGTAGCAGGTGGTGCCGGGGAGATCGCCCACGGCCCGGGCCACGGTCTCGGCCACCTGGCAGGTCAGGCGCACGGCCTCGGGGTGGCTGATGTCATAGTACATGAAGTGCCCTTCGGCGGCCGCGATGTCGGGCCACTTCCTGTGTGCCCAAGCTGGCATGCGGTGACCAAAGAGGAAGTTGGCGCGGATTCCGAGACGGGCGGCTTTGCCGACGCGCTCCCGCAACTCGTCCGTGTAGCTGGTATCGAATACTGGCGAGTCGCGCAAGCACCAGGCGGCGGCACCGCCCCCCATGGTATTGAGGTTCCCTCCCAGGCGCGGCAAGTCGGCCAGGTGGTCGAAGTCGAACTGATTGAACCCGATCAGGAGGACCGGCCTGCCCTTTACCTCCCAGTTGCCGCCGCGAAGCTCGGCCTCGAGGACATTGATCGGCCGTCGCTCGTGGTGCCGCCCGGGCTGGGCCAGGATGGCCCTGGCCTCGGTTGTGGCGGCCACCACGCATTCCTCCAGCCGCTCCGCTTCTCGCCGGGCCAGTTCCTCATGCCCTTCGCGCGCGAGATCGGCCGGGATCCAGCGCAGGAAGTGCTCGGCCACCGTCAGGGTCGCGTCCGGGTATGCCATGTCCAACTTGGCGCCCCTGCCTTGCGTCACCAACTGGCTCAGTTCCTCAGCCAGCTTCCCGAGCTTCGCCAGTCGCCCTCTGGTTTCCGCCAAGATGGCGCGAAGTGGCGCGACCTGGACTTCCGCCCGGGTCGCGACGCCGGGGCCGCGCACGTGCAGCACATGCTCGCCAGCCGGGATCGAGCCGGAGGCGTAGACCAGAGGCAGTTGCAGAATCCCTGGGGGGACAGTGACCGTTCGCCGGTCGGTGACCTGCTCGCTATCCAGAGAGATGCTCAGGGGCAACTGCCGGGGGGTGTCGCCGAGATTGGCGAGGGTCAACTGGAAAGCGACGGGGCGGGTGTCGGTCATCACTGCGCCGCTGGGCCGCACATGGGCTGCGATCTCGCCTGTCGTCACCAGCACCGTGCCGAACAGCTCCGGGCGCTTTCCCTGGCTGATTCCCGGTGTCCATTGCGCCCACTTGCGGCCTCGCCCATCGTTGTCATTCACTACCACGCAGAGCCCGAGACGCGCGCCCGAGACGGGGGGGGCGCCGCCGAGCGCGGCCCATGGCAACGCCATTTCGCAGACGTAGCCGCCGGGGCGGTCGCGATGGGCGGTCTGCACGCTTGGGGGGCGCTGTCGCCAACTGGTGGGGTGCTCCCCGTGGAACACCAGCCCTGCGCCGGTGGGAACCAGCGAGAAGGCCACATCGCCCGGGCCGAACCCCTTTGCCGACCGCGCATCAAGAGGATCGAACGCGATCTGCACGCTATCGCCCTGCCAGAAGGGCCGGCGTGTCCGGCGCACATCGTCCCGCACCTCCACCAGCAGATACAGTGCCGAGGCATCCGCCTGCAAGGCCAGCCCGAAACTCAGGTCCGACGACCCCCGGGATGCCTCCTGATCCATCACGATTGCCTCGGCTTGGGACACCTGATAGGCCTGGCGCACCAGGCTGCGGGGCACGCCCTGCCAATCCCCGATACCGCCATCGACCCGCACCGGGCTCTTGGTCACGAGTCGCACCGGATAGACGCGGCTGGCCGCCAACGGCAGAGCGCTGGGCAGCAGTGGACGGGCCAGGGAAACATCGTCGATCCAGGCCTCCCCCGCGCCGTGCATGGAGAATTGCAGCGTGCCCCGCACGACTTCGGCCGGGACCACGACCTCGGCGCGGAGTTCGAGCCATCCTTCCTGGTTCCGGGGGAATGCCGCCAAGGTCTTGCGGAAGACTCGCTTGCCTTCCCGGTTTATGCCGTTCAGGATGACGACGCCCCCGCGGGCGAGGCCCCTGCTCCGCACGGCAGCCCGGAAGCGATGCATGCCGGGGGAGAGGGACATGGCCTGTTCCCACCAGAACCACGGTCGGTCTTGCTCGGCCAGGCTTCGGAAGTGCAGGCACCGCTCGCCCGTTCGGGCCGCCCCTTGGGCAACTCCCAGTTCCACCCCGCCCGGGAGGTCACCCCGAGGCGCCCAGGCAGTCGCCAGGCCCGGCTCCCCCATCAGCTCGATGCCGCCATTCCGGATGCATTCCACCGACGACAACGGCACCAGCCCTGCACGGACGGTACCCGTGGCCGCCATCAGCCCGACTAGGACAAGCGAACGCAACATGACATTGGGCTCCTGGGTGTGCCCTCCCGCCCAGTCCACGAGGAATCAGGGCATGTCGTTCAGCGGAAGAACCGGTTCAGCTTGCCCTTGAGGGAGATGCTTGGCCGCCACCCCGTGCTTCGGTCCACTTCCTGGCCGTTCTTGAAGTAGATGAGGCAGGGCACAGGGCCCACGCCCAGCTGCTGGCGCAAGACTGGATCCTGGCGTACGTCCACCGTGTAGACAGTCCACGGCTTGCCTTTGGCGACCCCCTTCCGCACCGAGCGCATCACGGCCCGGCAATACGGACAGCGCTCCGACTGGAAGAGGAGGACAGCAGGCCCGGACGTACCCCGCGACACTTGCTCAAAGCCCCCTGCTGGCAAAGGCTCGAACCGGCCGGACCGCGCTCCCGAATCCACGGATGCGCACCCTGTCAGCAGTGCCCCGAAGAGCACCGCCATGCCAACGGCCATGCGCCGTGTTCTCGTCCACGCCAGTGTTGCCTTGTCCATCGTTCGACTCCCTAGTAGAGGATTTCCAGAGCCATCAGCATCGCGTGTACCTGGTGCTGTACGACATCGATGCGAACCTGCCCGCTTGACGCCGAGGCCATGATTCCCCCGACACAGTCCAGTTGGTATTGGTTGCTGGCGAGGAAACGACTGTATTTCATCAGCGGTCCCCCCACCTGGGTAGAGATCTGCTGCACCAGCAACCGCTCAATGACGGGGCGCAAGCTCTGCATGGCCTTGGTGTTGCCACGCATCTTGGCTACCTTGTAGGCGGCCAGCAGGCCCTCGACGGCGTAGGCGGTATTGCCCCGCAGCGTCTCCACCTTGCGCTCGTGGATCTGCCACCAGGCAAGAGCAAGACAGGCGTCCCCCATCACGTCCGCGTCCTTCCACCCCGCCTCCACATACTCGGCAAACGCCATGCAGCCCCATTGGAAGAAACCCTTGGTCAGGTCCGAGTCCGGATCCAGCCGCCAGGCGTCCGTGGTATACTTCTGTGCCAACAGGGGCGCAATCCTCTCGATTCTGGGGATCAGCTCCCTGCGCCCCATGTAGCGCGCAGCGCGGCAGTAGGCCAGCAGGGCTTCGCCGTCGTAGTAGGCGCTTGACACGGCCACGCGCTCAGCTTTCTCCACCTTGTAGAGCCTGCCCCATGAGCCGTTCTCCATCTCCATGCCCCGAAGGTAGTTGAGGTAGTGTCTCGCCCACATCGTGCACTGGCCTTTGCCAAGTCGCGTCAGGTACTTTTCCTCGCCCCGCCACAGCTCGATCATGGCCAGCGTGGCAAGCGCGACTGTCCCAGTCTTGATCTCGTCGCTGCCGGGATAGACCGGGCCGGTGTAGCCGGAATGCAGCGGTCGACTATTGCTGTAGAAGAACAGCAGCCCGTGAATCACGGCCCGCGCTGTGGGCAGGTCGGGCCGGTCGCGGTTGAGGCTGGCCAGCCCCCACAGGGCGCCAGCCTGCCGTACCTGGTTGTCGTCCGTTGCCTGCTCCCCGGTGACGATGTTCCGGGCGTAGGTGAAGTTGCCTGCCTCCAGTTGCTGCGCCAGATAGTAGGCCCGAGCCTTCTCGATCGCCTCGGTGAGCAGGCGCCGCTCAAGGCGAACCGAATCCAGGGGATCGTGCCATGCCGCCTCGTTGGCGCGACGACGCAGGCCCATGGCCAGCTCGCCCTGTGGTTTCGGCACAGCCGCAGGCTTCCCCCCGGCTGGCTCCTGCGCTTGCACGTTCGATACTGCCAAGACGGCCGCAATCAGGGACACACGAGGGATGCAGTGCACTATTTCTCGCCTTTCTGGGTCCGAATCACCAATTTGTCGAGGTCGAATTCCAGGGCTGCCAGTTGCTTGATGCGTGGGCCCCAGGTCCGGTCGTTTGCGAGCCCCTTCGTCAGGGCGAATTTCTGGACACGACGAAGTAACCAGGGAGGCAGACTGCCGCCTTTGACGACGGCGTCGCCAATGAACATCTCCAGTCCGCCGCTGTCCTCGTCCAACCGAACCACCAAGCGGAAGTTACCATTCAGGTAGCGCCCCTTCAACCAGGACACACCGGTATCATCCAGCGGGAGGCTTGCCTTGACCCACGGCACGCCGTTGGCAATCTCAACCAGCACTCGTCCGCGAAGCTCCCCGCATTCGGGCAGTCCCGCAAGGATTGCGTTCAGTTCCTGGTCGGAGAACTCGAACTTCCCGGCCGCCTGCCGCCGGCATGCGGACAGGAATCGCTCGTACTTCTGTCGCACCTGCTTCTGCTCGTCCTTGGCGAGGGTGACGACCGCTAGTTCCGTCGGCGCGCTGTCCGTCAGGGAATTGCGCAGATGGCGACCGTAGACAAGGAGGCTGATCGCCAAGGAGAGCCCGAAGACGAATAGCACGATCCCGGCCACCAGGCTCCAGTGCAAACAGCCCTTCTGGTGACGTCGATGGTGTCGTGGGTGCTCCGCCAGAGGCGAGGCCGCGACCTGTCTCTCCACACCCATGGATCCATTGCCCCCGCTCGTCTGCACCCCGCAAGACCCGCACCGTGCCGGGAACCCATCCACAGCGGAGAAACAGTGGGGAATGTGCACGTTCCGTGCGTCGCCGCACGCGAATTCTATGGAAACGACGTCGTTCCTTCCCTAAAGAGACTGTTCGTTGCCGCAAATGCAAACTTCCGCCATCAGTTTCGGTTGCTGCCTGGACCGGCTGGGGTATACTCGAGGGCATCCTGCCTTGTTCTCTTGGAGACCCACCACATGCCACGTGATGCCTTGCTGGCCCTCGCCACCGGTGCCCTGCTGGAACGGGGCATCCGCAATGGTGCCCAGGAAGCCCGCTGGTTGCTGGACCATGTGGCGGGCGACTCCACCAGCGCGCCAGTGCCCCCCGAGACAGAAGCCCGCTTCCGGGCGCTGCTGAAACGGCGCTTGGCTGGC
>JABGQJ010000257.1 GCA_018648945.1 Victivallales bacterium | reverse complement strand
GTTCTGATCATCGGGATTCCTTTCTGATACCCATCCGGCGCTTGTCGGCACGCATAGACGCGACCTTTGAACATACTCCCCTCAACCGCGCCCCACCAGCTCCACGCCTCTGGCGTGTCTACCAGTCCCAGATCCAGACATTGGGGGTCGCAGCATTGCGGTTGATACGCAGGGCTTGGGCCCACACCAGTGACTCACCATGTCCATCCCAGAAGAACACGTTGCCCAACGTATTGTGTGGGGGAGTGGCTGTCGTGCCCGAACTGCCCGAACAGGAAAGAGTCACCGCGCCGGCAATCATGCCCACGGTCTCCTTGTTGACTGCATCCAGAATCACTGCCGTTTCCGAGGGTTCGTAGTACTTGTCTGCGCCCGAGCCGATCCAGCTATCCCTTCTCCCGCGCCGTACCGTGGCCGTCCAGTAGGAGATGGCCGGGAACTGCTCCTCGTCCGCGTATTCCGGGCAGTAGAAGGCCTCCCTGCCATGCGTGTAGGTTTCAATCTGCTCGGCAAAGCTCTGTCCGCCCCGGCGGTACCCCTCATAGGTCGGGTAGTAGGTTACCCAGCCACACCTCTGGCCACCGCAGCCGACGAACCGCCCCGTGGTGACGTGCGTGCGGTTCTGGCTGCCGCCACTCGGACCGTTCTCATTGTTCTCATCGATATACATGAGGGTCGCGACCATGATCTGCTTCATGTTGCCCAGGCAGTAGGTACCACGCGCCTTTGAACGTGCCTTGCCAACAGCCGGCAACAGCATGGCGGCCAGAATCATGACGAGGGCAATCACCACCAAAAGCTCGACCAACGTGAAATAGCGGTTTCTCATGGCGCTCCTCGATGCATTTGGGCTACACGAAGGCTCGGTTCACGCAAGCAAGCCCGCTTGCTCCTTTACGAGTATTGTCCCGTCGCTGGCCAAATGCAAGCAAACCAGGCACGGAACGCGGGCTTGCCACAGCAACGGGGCGGCCAGGCCGAAGCCCGACCGCCCACAGGTGGATATTCGGAGGGAGGGGTGCTGCTAGAGCTGGATCGTCGCGCCGTCCGCCGCCATGGAGGACTCCACAGCATCCATGATCGCCTGGACCTCCAGGGTCTCGTCCAACGGGACGGGGGCCACACCCGTGTCCAGGAACTCCTTGATCTTCAGGAGCAAGTTGTAGTACAGCACATCGCCGCGGTTGTCGAAGTAGGCCACGGCACTACCTGCCTGAATGCGACCACCGTAGGTGTAGCACCCCCGGTTGTACTCGGCCACGGCCCGGCGTTCCTCGGGATAGTTGACGATCGCGACCACGCCATTGTCGTCCTCGCGGGCGGTGACGCTCACCGCTCCCACGCCCATGCTGGCAACCAGCATCTCGGTCACATGCACGCCGTACCACACAACATCGCTGCCTGCGGATGCCTTGCCCAGCGCGCCAAAGACATTGCAGAACTTGGGCGGACCGACCACCTCGACCTTCGCCGCCGCCAGCTTGCGGATGAACCGCAGGCTCGAGGCACTCCAGATGCTCGTGCCGTTCGCCTCGGCGATCTCAACGATCTTCTTGCCTTCCGCCAGATTCGCCGCCAGCGGCTTGTCCAGGAAGATGGGAAGTCCCAGACCAGCCACCTGCTCGAAGAACTCCAGGTGCAGGGCGGGGTCGTTGATCTCCAGGAACAGCGCGTCCATGCCCTCGGCCAGTTCGGAAACCGTGGCCTTCATGGTCACACCCAGTTCCTCCAGCTGCGCCTGGCGTTCGTCCTGCCCCTCCTCGGCCTGGAATGGCGACGGGAACCGCATGGCGTTGACGACCCGCATCCCCTCCACCTTCTGCTCTGCCGGCACGTCGCCCTGCAGCAACTTCGTGAATGCCACGGTGTGGCTCGTGTCCAGCCCGATGATCCCGATCTTCAGTTCGCTTGCCATGAGTCTTTTGCTCCCGACTTGGCGAAGGGTTAAATTGGCGCGGCTGCGCCGTGTGCGACAACTCCGGCGAGTATACCCGCCCCCACCCACTCCGGCAACCGCTAGCCTGGATCATTCGTGCGCTTCGTCGCGAGAGCGCGTAGTGTGCTGTGGATCAGCCCGCTGTGCCAGGTTGCCGGGCGCAGGCGTGTTGGAACCCGTCAAGGGCGGCGTTCTGGCACAACGGGCTGAGATGCAGTGCAATCCGGGCTCGCAGCAGATTCGCGTCAATTAGCCAGGCTAGGACCAAGTTGCGCAAATCAGCGTACGCTCTGGCTTTGGCAACTTGGTCTAGCCTGATCTATTCATGCACTTCGTCACGAAAACCGCCAGCGTGCGCGAGCCCAGTGGGTTGTGGACACAAGCCGGGCGCAGGCGTATCGGGATACGTCAAGCTCGGTGTTGGTCGCAAGATTCTGGGATCGTGTACGATGGAGGGTTGCAGTAGATGGTTCATGAATAGATTAGGCTAGGGAAGCTGCGCCTCAAACCGCCCAGCGGACGGCGGCGGGCGGAATGTCGATTACGGTTCTCCGTCTTAGCACCAAAGGTGCGTTACATACCAGCCCAGGCCAGCGGCCTGGGTTCTGGCACAGCCAGACGCCAAGCCCTGTAAGGGCGCGACATAGGACCGGTTTTGAGTACGGCGGTCGCCTGTGTGGTCTGACCTGGAGCCGGGCATGTCTCGCGCTTACAGCGCTCCAGGTACTGGCGGGGGCTGGTTCCCAGGGCGTTGCCCTGGGCTGGTATGTCGCGCCCCTTCAGGGCTCCTGGCAGGGGACCAGAGAGTGCCCGAAACTTGCCTCAAACGTGTAGCAATAGGGCGTATGAAGCGAAGCTAGGGCGCGCATATGTCCCCGGTCCGTTCGCACCAATCACGGAGAGCGGCACGATGGGCAGCGAGAATCCCGGCGACGCCCGGGTCCATGGCCAGGTTCTGGCGTTCATCCGGATCGACAGGCAGGTGAAACAGCATCTCCAGGTCGCCCTCGGCCCAGATGTACTTCCATTCCTCGCTGATCGCCGCACGGGTGCGGATGCCGCCCCGAATGTAGCCGTTGAACTCGACAAACTGGTAAGCCGGACCAGCCGCCCCCGGACTCCGCAGCACATCGACCTGGCTGGTGCCTTGCACGCCCTCCGGCCGCGTCAACCCGAACGCTTCGAGGACAGTAGGCATAAGATCCACATGGGACATAAGCTGCGGGTACCGTCCCACCGTCACGCCGGGGCCGCAGAAAACCGCTGGCAGACGACATGCACGATCGTACAGAACGCCCTTCTGATAGAGATTGTGTGCTCCCAGCATCTCGCCGTGATCTGCCGTTGCCACCACCAGTGTGCGCTCCATCTGCCCGGTTTCCCGCAGTGCTGCCAACACCACCTCCAGGCAATGGTCGGCAAAGGCGGCGTAGCCATGGTACCCCGCCGCAGCGATGGCCCACTGCTCGTGGCTCCATCCCAGCACCGCCTGGTAGCCCGGCGCGTCCTCGCGCACATTGCGCGGCAACGGGCTCGCCTGCTCGCCGAAGCCTGGAGGCGCCTCGAAGGAGTCGGGGTCGAACATGCTGTAGAAAGGCTCCGGAACCAGCAGCGGCGGATGGGGGGCGCCGATCGAGGCCCAGGCCGCGAACGGCTGCGTCCCCGCATGGGCACGAATGAAGTCGGCCATGTGCCGAGCGGTCTGCATGTCCGGGTGTTCGTCCAGAGGGGAATCCCAGCGCCGGGGAACTGGGATGCTGAAGCTCCAGTCGGTACGCCCGTCGTCGGTCGGGGTGTTCACCGCAGCGCGCGAGAGGCCTGGATCGTGTCCCTGGCACTCACAGGCCTCGGCATACGGGCCATAGGGGAACCCGGTCTCGCGGAAGTGCTCGTACGCGTCGCGCCGGTCGTCGGCGGCTTCTCGCTTGCAGTGCCAGATGCCCTCGTAGCCCACGGCGAACCCGGCATCCTGCAAGAGATCCGGGAGAAACGGCACGCCGGCACGCACCGTGTCATACCCCTCGCCAAAACAGAGCGCCCCATGGCTGTGCGCCCAACGCCCGGTCATCATCGAGGGTCGCGTCGGCATGCACAACGGCGTGGCGCAGTAGAACCGCTCGCAGACCGCTCCCTGCCCGGCCAGCGTCGACCAGGCGCGGGTTGGCACCCGCCCACCATAGACGTCCAGCACATCTCGCTGCAACTGATCGCAGAGCAGCACCACCAGATTTTCGGCTTGGGCACCCATCGCTGATACGACGCTCCTGTTTGCGGGAAATCCACAACCAATCCCGTGCGTGCGCCAACATGGCACGCCCGCCTCTCCTGTCCACCTGCCCCCGCCCCCGTGTGGGGAGCCAGCGCTTGACTTCCGGGGGGGGGACAGCGTACGGTAGACGGCTCTTTCCCCCGGAAGGACGATTTGGTCCTAAGCACGGTGGCCCCGTGAAGGAATAGTGGAATGAAGCGATGGATCATCCTGTCGGCGCTGGCTCTCCTCGCCTGTGGCTGCGCATGCCAAGAACGGCTCCAGGTGGCAAAAGAGCGCAGGTTCACCACCTTCCGCCCGATCCCGTTCACGGTCGGCAACGGAGCGCTGTTCCGGAACTCGCCATTCTCACCCGTGGTGGATAAGACGGTCCGCGCAATCCGCGCGAAAACAGCAGAGACACAAGGCAACTACGTCCACATCCTGAACAGCGGCGACGATGCCCTGCTGGCGCGCATCCATCTGATCCGGAACGCGACCAGGAGCATCTGCGTCCAGACCTTCATCTGGACGAACGACGAGGTCGGGCGATTCGTGATGCACGAGTTGATCGAGGCGGCGAAGCGCGGCGTCCATGTGCGGGTCATCGCCGATCATTTCGTGTCCCACAAGGATCCCGATGTGGTGGCTTTCCTGGCCACGGCCAACCCGAACCTCGAGATCAAGCACTACCGGCCAGCCGCGAAACGGATCCGCCCATCGCGCCTGCAGATTTTCACCGGCCTCATCCTCGGCTTCAAGTCGCTGAACCAGCGGATGCACAACAAGATCATGGTGTTCGACGACGTGGTCGCGATCACCGGCGGCAGGAACATCGAGAACACCTACTTCAACCGATCCACCAAGATAAACTTCAAGGACCGTGACGTGCTGGTGGTCGGCCCGGTGGTCCCAGGGGTCAGGAAGTCCTTTGAGAAATACTGGAAGTGCCGCCATGTGGTGTCCGCCGAGGAGCTTGTGGATGTAGCCAGGGCCATCCGGGAAGACAAGTTCAAGAGATTCAGGACCCACGAGGACTTCAATTTCGGTGAGCTCTGCGAGAGCGAGTACAAGCAGGCGTCCGATGCCGACCTCATCGAGCGCCGCTTCACCGATCGGTTGACCCAGGCACGGAGGGTCGAGTTCGTGGCCGACAAACCGGGGAAGAACCGCGCCTGGTGGCTGCGGGGTGGCGGCGCCCTCACCCGCAGGCTGGGCAAGACGTTCGGGAAGGTGCAGGGAGAGATGGTCATCCAGAGCCCCTACTTCGTGTTGGGGCGATCCACCCAGAGGTTCTTCGCCAAACTGAGGAAGAAGAACCCCGACCTGCGGGTCATCGTCTCCACCAACAGCTTCGGTTCCACCGACAACACCTTCGCCTACTCCGCCAACTACCGGTTGCGCTCCTCCTACATTGAGGGACTGGGCTTCGAAACGTACGAGTACAAGCCCCATCCGGCCGACCTCCGCCAGGTCTACCCCGCCTTCGACGAGTTCGCCGAACGCGCCCAAGAGAAGATCGACAAGGGCGAGCAGGACCGCGGGCCTTTCCTGTGCATCCACGCGAAATCGGCCGTGATGGACAGACGAATCTCCTATATCGGTTCCTACAACCTGGACCCGCGGTCCGCGAATCTGAACACGGAAGTCGGCTTCCTGATTGACGACGAAGAGGTGGCCAAACAGCTTCGGGACGACATGCTCAACGACTGCCGTCCGGAGAACAGCTGGGTCATCGCGAAGCGGCAGATGCCGCTCGGCACGGACGTCCTCAACGGCATGGTCGAGGGGCTGATGCTGTGGAGCCCCATCGACCTCTGGCCAATCCGCAACACCACCAGCTTCGGGTTGCGCCCCGGCAAACCCGCCGTGCCGACGAGCCATCCGGACTTCTACGATAACTACAAGGACACCGGCGGCTTCCCCGGTGCGCCGCCGGGACTCAGCATGAAGGAAATCACGACCCGCATCCTCAAGACCGTCGGCCCTCTCGCCGTGCCGATCATGTAACCATTCAGCGCCGACGAGGAACCCAGCCTGAGCGGATGCGTCAAGACTCTTGATTCAGGCGCATTCGGCGGCACCGTAAAGAAGCAGGCACGCCCCGAACCCGCCACCCGAACCAATGAGTCAAGGAGATCCCCGGATGACCAAGTTGGCATGGACAGACGCACTGTCGGTCGGCATCGATCTTGTGGACCAGCAGCACCAGCGGTGGATCGGCCACTTCAACAGCGCGGTGGAGGCGATCGAGGCCAGCCTCGGCAAAGACCATATCATCAGGAATCTGAGCTTCCTCGTGGACTACACGGCCACGCACTTCTCCAGCGAAGAGCACCATATGGCGGCCAACGCCTATCCCGCCATGGCCGAACACAAGAGCAAGCACGACGACCTGCGGCAGACCTTGGCGGACCTCGTCCGCGACTTCGAGGAAGAGGGTGCCACCCAACCCCTTGCCGATGCCGTCGAGACCTTCCTGGGGAACTGGTTGATCCAGCACATCCAGAGCGTCGACATGGCCTTTGGCGCCTTCCTCAGGGAGAAGGGCGTCAAAATCCCGTCGTAGCCTTAGCTTCATACACCCTATTGCTACACGGTTGAGGCAAAGTCTGGGGCAGGGAACTGGGACTCCGGCAGGAAGCTCCGGAGCCCCCGCAGGCGGCATATAGTAGCCACGGGTGCAAACCCGTGGTGGACGAAAAGGGGGAACCGAGCCCCCGCCAGGGCGGCGGCATATCCCGAGGAAGGTGCCAGCCCGACGATGCCGCGAGGCCGGCCTACCGGACGACCCCCTCAAGCGCGACAGTGCCGCTCCCATCACTCAGGAACCAGTGCCGAAACACGGCGCGCCAGCTTCACGGGACCATCTCCCAAGCGCATCTGGACCGCTTACGCACGAGGGCACGGACGAAGCGGAAGCAGACATGTGTGATTCATCAGTATTTCACTCATCCATTTGCATTCAGGCGGACCAAAGGGCACCCTAATAAAATGTAGTGTGCGATCTTTTGTGCGGAGCGGAGATGCCTATACTTGGGGGCTCGGAGAGCTGAAGAGAGACTCCGGTAGCTAACCAGTGCCCTCAGGAGGCGACCACATGCTCCGACAGACGCGATTGTTTAGGCGCCGATCGATGGGAGTTGCCCTGGCTTGTTCTGGGCTGGTTGCAGCTCTGCACGCTAACCCTCGGCCGTGCCCGCCCCGCTTGCCATGCTCGCGCGGCTCGCGCGGCTTGGGCGTGGTGCGCCCTGAGCCGGGCGCCCGCGGACGCGTGGGACCCGAGAACCAGCGAGCGCCTGGGTATGACGCCGTGACGCCTGGCCTGCCCAATGCTACCCGCGCGGTGCCCAGTGACGCCGCTGAAACGGCTGGCCCTGATGCCGCAGCGAGAAAGCGAATTGCGCAGCTCAAGCGCAAGATATCGGTTCTACAAGTGGCAGCGACAAAGGCCAGGAAGACCTGGGCTGCCGCAAGCCAAGGGGGGGCCGCCGCCGCGTCGCCAGAAACAGCTGCGAAAGCGCTGGCGGACCTGAAGGGCACCTACAAACAACTCCGGACGGCGGTTGGGGAACTCGATTCTCTCAGGACCACCTTCGGACGGTGACCAGAATTCGCAACGCAACCCGGGTACCTTCGCGGCGTGGCATGCCGAACAACTTTGAGGGACGACATGGCTAAGATCATCACAGGAACAGCTGGGAACCGAGACGGGCGGCATGCTCATGCCTGCCCACGCAGGCGGAATCGAGCCAGCGTTGCCAGGGCTCTGCTGATGGCGGCGACCGCCGCCATCCTGATGCCGGCAGCGACCGTCCGAGCCCAGGACGCGGAACCCGGCTCAGGTGCGGAGATCTACCTAATGCCTCCGGCCAAGCTCGTGGCAAAGGCCGGGGAATTGGTCGCCCAAGGTCAGCATGTTGAGGCGCTCACGCTCCTCGATCTGGCCACAATGCAGGTGACGGACAATGCCGACGCATGGTTCCTGCTGGGCAAGGTCCACGTCGAGGAAGTATCCGACGAGGACGGCATCGCCGCATTGCTGAAGTGCCGGGCATTGGAGCCGAAGCGGCCCGAACTGCATCTGTTGCTGGGGAGAGGTTACCTGGAGACGGGCCGGCCTGCCAGAGCGCTTGACGCCCTGCTGGCCGAGAAGGCCATCTCGGGCCAGACGCCCGAACTGGCATTCCGTTTGGGCATCGCTTACATGGATCAAAAGCAATGGTCACAGGCCGAGCAAGCCCTGCGCGGAGTGCCTGATGCCGGCACGCCCTACTCGGGGCGCAAGCACTTCAATCTGGGGTTGATCGCCCTGAACCGTGGCCAGACCGAAGCGGGTGTCGCTGCGCTGCGCCGCAGCGTGCGGGAGGAGGAAGAACCGATCCGGAAGGAGGCATTCCAAACCCATCTGGCCAAGATTGACACTACCCAAGGCAGCGGGGCGGACATGTCACGCAGTATTCTGGATCTACGCACCGGCAAGGGGGGAGCCCTGGCCAAGCGACAGGTGTCGCGGGCGAAGGACAAACGCCTCAGTGCGACCCTTGATGTGCACGTCGAGTTCGACGACAATGTTGCCATGGCCAACGCCAGCCTTGACGATCTCTACGTTCCCCCGCGGACGAACGACCGGCGAGACGAGCGGCTCGTGCTGAGCGGGCGGGTAGACTGGCGGGCATTGCAGCGGGGCACGCTGGGTACGGGGCTGCGTCTGGACCTCTTCCAGTCGGCTCATGCTGACGAGGACCAGTTCGACTACACCATGGCCACCGTCACTCCCTATTTGGAGTGGGAGAACGGCCCCCTCACAGTCGATCTACACCCCTCCTACGCGGTTTCCCGACTGGGCGGAGACAGCTACGAGAACCAGATCGGGGCCGGTGTGTCAATCACATATCGAGAAACGGACTGGACCCACACGCTTCTGTTTCATCGGTACGCACGCCGTGAGGTGTCTCTGCCCGCCACCCCCGCCAGCGACCGGGACGGCGACCAACACAAGATGGGGGTCTACCAGACCGTGGACGTCAAGAGGCTCGGGCTGAGGCTCTACGCCGGGTTCGAACACACCTGGGACCGCACTCAGGGCTCGGACTACGACTGCAATACCCCCAGACTCGTGGCCGGTGCGGGGCTGTGGCTCCCGCTGGACATCTACGCTACGGCCGAATACTCCTACCTGCACCAAGACTACCTGTCGCCCAACTCCTACGACATGGCCGGGCGCCGGCGCAGCGATCGGCGCGATTCGTATACCGCACGCCTCAGCCGCTCGATCACCAGCCATGTCGATGCCTATGTGGAATACCGTCACATGCGCAACTCCTCGAACGTGGATACCTTCAGCTTCGTTTCCACGGTCGTGGCCGCAGGAGTCGTGATCAACTATTGACGAGTCGTCGGCACTATCCCCGGGAGTCAGTCCCATGAACGAGTCTTCCAGACAGCTGCTGACAGCTGCAGTCGCGCTTGGTCTGGCGGCAGTGCTCTGGCCGGCAAGGTGTCCGGGTAGGTGCCACGTAAACCACCCCGCCGCGCCACGCCTTGGCATCCGGAGCTACCCCGCTCCTCGCGTTG
>JABGQJ010000256.1 GCA_018648945.1 Victivallales bacterium | reverse complement strand
CTCCACCAAGGGACTGGCCGGCTGGGAGGATCCGCAGGACCACAACCACTGGCTCTGGCAGCTCTTCCACCACACCCCGAATTTCCGGAAGCTCCGCTATGTGATGTATGGCCCCACGCCGTGGGGCAAATGCACGCCGGAAACCCAACGTGCCGTCGAGAACGCCTGGTACGATCTGGTCGATACCATCTACCGTCGCTTCGACCACCCCTACACCATCGTCCGTGACGGCAAGCGGTACCCCGTGGTGTTCCTCTGGGCCGAACAGGCCCTGCGCGGGGTGTTCGACAACTACCGGGGCGGGGTGCAACTCACCGCCTTCTATCTGCGCCTTGGCAAACGGTTCCAGGAGGCGGGCTACGATGGCGTCGCTCTCTTTGCTCGCCAGAATTCTCGCCATGCCCTCGACCTCGACGCGCTGGAGCAAGGCGGCGTCCTCCACTTTCTTGCCGAATACGCCAGCGTGCACGGCAAGGGCAAGACCTACCCCGAGTCGGTCGCCAACCACGCGCCGCCCACCGATCCGCGCACCATCCTCAGCACCATGACCGCCAAGCACACCCATACGCCCCACCCAAGCAAATGGGATTGCCCCGGCCATTCCCCTGCCCAGTTCCGGCTGCTGTTGCAGAAGACGGTGGACCACCTCGACCGCACCGGCATGCCCCGGATCATCACCTGCTACAACGTTGCCGAGTGGGCCGAAGGCGGCCCCGGACTCCAACCCAACATGCAGGACCGCTTCGGCTACCTCGAAGCCGTCCGCGACACTCTTGTCGTCCCCAGACCGTAGGGAGAGACCATGGACACGCCCCAAAGCTATCTCGTCGGTATCGCCCGTTGCAACATCACCCCTCCGGTGGGCATCCGGCTCTGCGGGTTCGCCGCTCGGACCGAGCCATCGACCGGAGTGTATGATCCGCTGCAAGCCACCGCGCTGGCCGTGGACGATGGTCAGGCCGCTGTCCTGATCATCACCGCCGATCTCCTCGGCTTCTACGACCGCTGCGAGCCGGTGCGACAAGCCCTGTGCCAAGCCCTGCCGATCCCGGCGTCGAACATCGTCCTGACCGGTTCCCACACCCACTGCGGCCCGCACATCCGCGAGTTCGACCGACCCCGTTTGGGACCGCCGGACCCCGCCTACCTTGCCCTTCTGACTGAACGCGTGGTGGAGATGGCCCGTACCGCCTGGGAGACCCGTTCCGAGGCAGGTCTCCAGATCGGGGTCGGGCACTGCGGCTTTGCCGTCTCCCGTCGCCGCCTGCGCCCCGACGGCCAGGTGGAATGGGGGCCGGACAAGAGCGGCCCCCACGACCATCATGTCCCTGTCCTCACCGCCTCGCGCGCCACCGGCGAACTGACTGGCATCCTCTACAACTACGCCTGCCATCCCACCAGTCGGGCCGGACTCCTTGTCGGTGGCGACTATGTGGGTCTGACCCATGACCGCCTTGCCACCCACTTCCCGGGGGTGCCCGCCGGCTTTCTCCAGGGCTGCGGGGCCGATCTGAAGCCACGTCCCGTTGATCCGGCAGCCACCACCTTCGTCGCGCGTGAAGTGGAGGAAGTGCAGTGGCTCGGTGACGAGCTCGGCGATGCCGTGGCCAGCGTGATCCGCAGCGGCGACATGCGGCAGGTCTGCGGATCAGTCACCGTGCAGAGCCGCACCATCCAGCTCGAAACCGTGGCCCCCGACGTGGCGGTTGCCAAGCGGGTGCTCGCCAACAACGAACGGCTTCTGGGGCCATGGGCGGAGCAGGTGATCCACGCCGACGAGAACGGCATCGAACTGGATCGGCACGCATCCTTCGAGATCCAGACCGTGACCTTCGGCCAATCCCTCGCCATGGTCACCCTCGCTGGCGAGATCACCGTTGAGCATGGGCTGCGCCTGAAACAGGAACTGGGCTCGGTCTTCGACGACGTGCTCGTCGTCGGCTACGCCAACCACCTCGCCGGCTACATCCCCGTCAAGCGCCAGATCCCCGAGGGTGGCTACTGCGTCGAGTGGGCCAACCGTTTCCAGGGCCGCCCAGGCCGGTGGGTTGACGAGACCGAGGAGCAGATCCACCACACCATCCACGAGATGCTGGGGATCTGACCCCTCTCACCCCTACACGCGGCAGGCGATGGTGCGCCGGATCAGGTCGGTCATCGTGTTGTCGCCATCGCCATTGCCCGCGACGAAGGTGCGGACGGTGTTCCGGAAGGGGGTGATCCAGTGCGGATCGATTCCCGATTCGCCCACCGCTGCCCCGACGATGCTGCCCACCGTGCCGGCAGTGCAGTCGGTATCCACCCCGCACATCACCGCCGTGGCGATGGTCTTGCCGAAATCGAGCTGGCCATGCAGGAGCGCCAGCGTGGTGATGGGGAAGTTGTACATGGCACTCGCGCAGTTAAGGTGCCCATAGGTGGCGTGGATCCGGTCGGCCACGGGCTCCCAGGCGTTCGCCGCCGCATACCATTCCCGGACCTGAGCGATGGCGTGGGCGAGCCGGGAGCGCCGGGGCACAGCCGAGAGCCCACCTGCCAGGATCGTCTCCACTGTAGGGTTGCTGCTGAGCGCGGCGGAGATACAGCCCACGGTGAAGAGCGCGGCGTAGATTCCGTTTTTCACGGAATTCACCGAGGCGTCCTGGTAGGCAATGCGGGCCGCCCGGCCCGGGTCGCCCGGCGTGATGTAACCGTACATATCGGCCCGGATCGAGGCATTCAGCCCTTCGCGCATGGGGTTCTCCATGAGGGGCAGCTGTTCCACATACTCCTCGACCGGGACATCGAGGGGACGCCTCACCCAGTTGTAGTACGCCTGCTTGGTGCATGAATAGAGACACTCGTACGGGAACCGCGAGACCCAGTTGCGCACCACATCCACCTTCGGGAACTGGCTGCCACGCTCCTCCACCAGCCGGAGGGCCGCCACGGTGTAGGCCACGTCGTCGTCCAAGGGCACATGCTCGATGTGACCCCGCATGGACTTCAGACGGTTCGGTATCTTGATGCCTGCCACCTGCACGAGCGGAATGTAGTCCGTCAGCGGGTACGCGCCCGCTGCCTTCAGGTACGCGTCGATGTCGGCGGTGCGCCACATCTCGACCGGTCGACCAAGCGTCACGCCCGCGACCCGTCCCCACCACGCCCCCGCAATCCGTTCCGCGTACTCATCCGCCGACAGCGGCGCCAGCACTGGGCCCTCGGGCGAGTCGGCCAGAATGCTCTCGATGTCGTTGGGTTCGACAAAGGGGAAGCCTTCGCGCAAGCCCTGTTCCCGGACCTCCCAGAGACTACGGTAGGCCTGTTCCCAACCCGCTCCGCCGAGCGCGTCCAGCGCCTCTCCACTGCGCCCATCCACAGGCAGCGGGATGTAGGGCTCCTGGAGGTCCGGCGTAGGCCTACTGCCGACCGGATAGCCCTCTTCGAAGAGCTGCACGTATTCCATGCGATACATCGCTCGCCAATCTGCGAGACCTGGCATATCAAGCTCCTTGTGGGTTGCCGGCTCGTGGCGACGGTACTGCCCGCACTGGGGAGGTGCAAGGCGAGCGGCAGCCCGCCACGCACACGCTGCGTCACGGGTAGTCGATCGCCGCAAACAAAAACGGTTTGCGGGCAACCTTACCGGGTTCGTGCTTGTCGTATGCTTGGGTAGGTCCACCGCAAACAGCCTCTGCCACAGTCGCTTGCCGGGACAGACTCGTTCCAAGAGCGCACCGGAGACGGAATACTCGCGAGCGCTAGAGCCATAGGGAGATCCTCTGATGAAACCGGTGTTGAGTCAGGATGAAGATGGATTCACCTTCGAGACGGAGGCGATGATGGGACGGATCGCGCCGCAGGGCGCCTACCATGGCATCAGGCAGTTGCGCGACAAAGTCTCGGGTCGGGAGTTGATCCATCCGAAGTACTCCGCGCTGAATCTGTTCCGGCTCCTGGCCGTCAACCAGGGCATGGGGGAACCGCGGTACATGAAGCGCTCCGTCAGCAGCGACGGGGATGCGGTTACCGTCCGTTGGGCGGCAACGGAGGGCCACCTTGGTGCACTGGAGGCCACCTATACGGTCCGTGCCCCAGCCACAATCGACTTGACAGTGAAGGCCCGCACGCAGGGCAGCTACGCAGGCTATGAAGTCTTCCTTTCCAGCTACTTCGAGCCGATCCTCCGCCCCTTCGTCTACCTGAAGGTCGGGCGCTACGGCGTGGCAGGGCAGGAGCAGGAACGGGTCTGCCCGATGGTCAACGACGTGTTCCGAGGCACGGTCATCGTGTTCCCCCGCGACAGCCACATGGCCCGGCGTTGCGTGGATGGGCGCTGGGACCGCAACGAATACGGCGCGCCAACGGTCCAGATGTGCCCGGTCCGTTTCTACTCGCTCCCCCTCGCCTATCTGGCGGACGAGGACCAAGGCCGCGCCGTGGTCTTGATGGCGGAGGAGCAGAACTGCGCGTCCATCAGCACCCGCTACCACGCAGAAGACCAAGCCCGCCGGATGACAGACTACAGTGCCTTCGACTTCTCCCTCTTCGGGCGGGACATGCTGCCCGAAGACGAAGTCCGGGTGCGGCTGCGCTTGACCCTCGTTTCGCTGACGGACGAGGGGGACGCAGCCATCCAGGCGCTTGAGGCATTCCGCCGAGAGCTGGCAGAATGACGGCGCCAGCAGGCGAGTTGCGCTTCGCGATGGTCGGCTGCGGGGGACGCGCCCGGGTCCACGCCCCGGTGGCGGCAAGCCGGAACGACTTCGGGATCGCCTCCTGGCTTGACACCGCCCCAGAAAAGGCCGCCGAACTGGCCGGCCAATACGGCGGCGGGGTCGCCTCCTCGTGGGAAGCCGTGCTGACGGACGGCACCCTCGACGGCGTGGTCGTGGCATTGCCCCATGACCTCCACCACGAATACGGCATGGCAGCGTTGCGCGCAGGCAAGCACGTGATGATGGAGATTCCCATCGCCGCAACTCCCGCCGAGTCCCGCGAAATGACGGCAGCGGCGGACAAAGCCGGACTCGTGCTTCTTGTCCTCCATTCCCTGCGGTTCTGGGAATCCCACCGCCTGGTGGCGCGTATCGTGGCCTCGGGTGAAGTCGGCGCTCCCATCTTCCTGCGCTACCACAACGAGCATACCGTACCCGATGACTACTTCGCCCTTCAACCCGGCCACTTCGCCGCCGAGGCCGGCGTGCTACACCACGGGGACATCGTCCGCTGGTGGGGCGGGGAAGTGAGCGCTGTGACCGCCCGCGGTCTTTCCATCGGGCCCGCTGCCAGGCAGTACCGCACGTTCGACCACATCACCGTCCTCTACGACATAGCGGGGGGTGCCCTGGCCGAGACCACCTGCAGCTGGGTCACCCGCACCTGTCCCCAGAACCGGTTCATCCGTGGCTCGGTCACCTGCACCAAAGGCAGCGTTGCCCTCACTTACGACGACGAGATCCGCCTCTTCAGCCCAGACCGCAAACCCGAAGACGGCGAGCGCTACACCGTGCTGGAACCCGATGGACCCAATCGTCCTGCTGGCGAGATCACCCACTTCGCCGACTGCATCCGGGGGAGCGCAACCCCTGTCATCTCCCCCCAGGATGCACTGCACGCGCTCCAGCTTGCCCTCGCCGCCCGCGAATCAGCTCGTGAGAACCGCCGGGTTGTGCTGGCGTAGACGGTCGGCCAGAGCTTGGCGAGCCCTGGCAAGGAGACGAGCAAGTCGTGGGCCGGGGACCAGTGTCTCTTGCTCGCCGGGCCCACACATGCACACCATGCGTCGGTCGAGTCTCCTGCCTGGTGCCACACCTATTCCTAGCGCCGTACTATGCTTTAAGCGATCAAATAGCAGAATAGCTGGCTTACCTGCTTGCATTCCCCCTGTTTATATCATACTGTATTGATATGCAATAAGAGACCCCCGGCCCTTCTCGATTCCTAATGTCCACCCAACCGAGACGAAATGCAAAGGAGTTCCGACCGTGATCGCCCTCGACATCCACACAAGCCAAGGCCGCTTCGAGTCCATGAGCCCGGAAGAGGTGTTGATGTGGGCGTGTGAGATGTTGCCGGGGAAAGCGGTGTTCGCATCCTCTCTTGGCGTGGAGGATCAGGTGATCTTCGACATGATCAGCCGGCTCGACCTCGACATCCCCGTGTTCACGCTGGACACGGGGAGGCTCTTCAAGGAGACCTATGAGCTGATCGAGGCAACCCAGGAGAAATACGGTCGGCAGATCAAAATCTACTTCCCCCAGGCCGAGGCCGTGCAGGCGATGGTCGAGGAAGAGGGCGTCAACCTCTTCCGCAAGGGGATCGAGCAGCGCAAACAGTGCTGCCAGGTGCGGAAGCTCGAGCCCCTTTCGCGGGCGCTGAAGGGGTACCAAGCGTGGGTCTGTGGGGTGCGCCGCGAACAAGCGGAGAGCCGCACGGCTGCCGAGGTAGTCGGCCTGGACGCCAATGGCCGAACCAAGATCAATCCCCTGGCGAGCTGGACCGAGGACCAGGTGTGGGACTACATCAGAACCCATGATGTCCCTTACAATGCCCTCCATGACAAAGGCTTCCTGAGCATCGGGTGTGCCTGTTGCACGCGAGCGGTTGAGCCGGGCGAGTCGGCTCGGTCGGGACGTTGGTGGTGGGAAGAAGACGAACATAAGGAGTGCGGACTGCACTTCGTCAACGGCAAACTGGTCCGACGCCAGGCCCAGCCGGAGGATAGCATACAATGAAGAACCACAGACTAAGCCAATTGCGGCAGTTGGAGGCCGAGAGCATCCACATTTTCCGCGATGCGGCCAGCCAGTTCGAGAACCCGATCCTGCTCTACTCCATCGGCAAGGACTCGTCCGTGCTGGTGCGGCTCGCCCAGAAGGCGTTCTATCCGGGCAAGATCCCCTTCAAGCTGCTGCACATCGACTCGACCTGGAAGTTCCGGGACATGCTCACTTTCCGCGACGAGTTCTGCGCCGCCCAGGGCCTGGACCTGATCGTCCGGCAGAACCTGGAGGGCAAAGCGGCTGGGGTGAACCCCTTCGACTATGGTAGCCGCAAGTACACCGACATGATGAAGACGCAGGCCCTGCTGCGCGCTCTGGACGAGGGCAAATACGATGTGGCCTTCGGCGGGGCGCGCCGCGACGAGGAGAAGTCCCGCGCCAAGGAGCGGATCTACTCCTTCCGCGATCAGCACCACCAGTGGGACCCCAAGAACCAGCGCCCGGAGCTGTGGTCGCTGTTCAACGGCCGGATCAACCCCGGCGAGAGCGTCCGCGTGTTCCCCCTCTCCAACTGGACCGAGACCGACATCTGGCAGTACATCAGACTGGAGAACATCCCGCTGGTGCCCCTCTACTTCGCGGCCAAGCGGCCGGTGGTGGAACGGGATGGCAGCCTGATCATGGTCGATGACGAGAGAATGCGCCTGAATCCGGGCGAGAAGCCCCAGATGAAGATGGTCCGCTTCCGCACTCTCGGGTGCTATCCGCTGACCGGCGCGATCGAATCCACCGCGACCACCGTCGAGGAGATCGTCGAAGAGATGCTCCAGACGCGAGTCAGCGAACGCTCCACCCGCGTGATAGACCACGACAGCGATTCGTCGATGGAGCAGAAGAAGCGCGAAGGCTACTTCTAGTCCAAGCCAGCACACCGGCCACTGGGCTTCCCCATAGGAAAGAGATACGACCATGGATATTGATGGCTTCCTGAATCAACACGAGAACAAAGACCTACTGCGCTTCATCACTTGCGGCTCGGTCGACGACGGCAAGTCCACCCTCATCGGGCGCTTGCTGTACGACAGCAAACTGATCTTCGAGGACCAGATCCGGGCGTTGCGCAACGCCAGCGAGACAGTGGGCACTACCCAGGGAACGGGCGAGATCGACTACGCCCTGCTGATGGACGGACTCAAGGCCGAGCGGGAGCAGGGGATCACCATCGATGTGGCCTACCGCTACTTCTCCACGCCCAAACGCAAGTTCATCATCGCCGACACCCCAGGGCACGAGCAGTATACGCGCAACATGGCCACCGGCGCCTCCACCGCCAATCTGGCCGTGGTCCTGATCGACGCCCGCCAAGGCATACTCACCCAGACCAAGCGACATTCGTTCATCGTCTCTCTCCTCGGCATCAAGCACGTGGTCGTGGCAGTGAACAAGATGGACCTGGTCGACTTCTCCGAGAAGCACTTCCTGGACATCCGCCAGGAGTTCGACGAGTTCCTGGCCAAACTCGACATCACCGATGTGACGTACATACCGGTCTCCGCGCTCAAGGGGGACAATGTGATCGCCCGCAGCGAGAAGACCCCATGGTATGACGGCCCCCCGATCCTGGAGTATCTGGAGAACGTGGATGCCAGCGATCACCAGAACGAGAACGACTTCCGCTTCCCTGTCCAGTACGTAGTCCGCCCCGATCTGGACTTCCGGGGCTTCGCGGGCAGCGTGCTCTCGGGCGCGGTCAAGAAGGGGGACCGGGTGCGCGTTCTCCCCTCGCGGAAGGAATCGACGGTCAAGGCCATCGTGACCTACGATGGCGACCTCGAGGAGGCCTTCGCGCCCCAGGCCGGGGTGATTGTGCTGGAGGACGAGATCGACATCAGCAGCGGCGACATGATCGTCCACGCCAACAACCTCCCCAACGTGACCAACCAGTTCGAGGCCGTCCTCGTCTGGATGAGCGAAACCGCGCTGAGTACCGGGACGCCCTACATCCTGCGCCAGGCGGGGAGGAACACCAAGGCCACGGTCGGCAAGGTCTCCTACCGAATCGATGTGAACACGTTGCAGAAGAGCGACAACGTCACCCTTGGCCTGAACGAGATCGGCAAGGTGACGGTCTTCACGACCCAGCCGATCTTCCACGATCCCTACTCGAAGAACCGCGAGACCGGCGGGTTCGTCCTGATCGACGCCATCACCAACACCACGGTGGCGGCGGGGATGATTACCGAAGGGGTGGTCAGTGATCCACCGATCAAGGAAAGCTACCAGGACGCCGATCTGCTCCAGCAGCACATCGACCGGCGCGAGGTCCAGTGGGACACGGGCTATGTCTCCAGCCGTGAGCGCACCCTGCGCAATCACCACAAGGGCAAGGCGATCATCGTCACCGGTGGCGATGGACATGAGAGCCTGGACCTGGCCAAACGGGTCGAGCGAGAGCTGTTCCGACGCAACATGAACTCCTACTATCTTGGCATCACCAACCTGCTCGGCGGCTTGGATGCCGACCTCGGCGATGGGTTTGCAGCCAGGGACGAACACCTCCGACGCCTGGGAGAACTGGCGCGGATCATGACCGATGCGGGACTGATTTTCATCGCCGCCGCAACCGACGCGGATGAGGTCGATCTGGGGAAACTGAAGCTGCTAAGCCAGCCGAACGAACTGCTGATCGTGACGGTCGGCAAAGGCAGCAGTGAGCAAGACGCCGATCTGTGCCTGGCAGACATCGCCGAGGACGAGCAGCTGCAGGCTGTCTTCCAGCTTCTCTCCGCCCAGAACATCATCCCAGAGTACTGCATCTGAGTGCCCGGCGTCGAGGCCGTTTTCCAGAAAACTGGCGGGCTAGACGTGCGTCACCCCGGAAGGCCAGCTACCTTTATGACAGCAATCCACCTTGAATGCGCCAAGAAGAAGAAGAGGAAACCAAGACATGCAACTCGACGAATCACATGCCGAACTGAAGAGCAAGATGCAGGAGTATCTGGCGGGAGAGGCGTCGGCGACCGACCTCAAGCATGCCAGCGCCCCGCTGGGTGTCTA
>JABGQJ010000255.1 GCA_018648945.1 Victivallales bacterium | reverse complement strand
CTCGCATGGGCGGGGGCATGGTCTTGCGGGTCGGGGTCGGCAACAGGAAGAACTGGAAGACGTGGTTGGCAGTTGGCACTTGCCCAGGAGCGTTGACGAAGCGGATGATCAGTGCCGACGGGGCATCGGCGGCGGGACCACCCGGGGTGACCTCGACTTCGCCGCCCCCGGTGTCAGCGAAGAAGCAGGGCGTGTCGTGCGAGAAGAAGACCCCGCCAGCAGCGCTGCCAACCCAGATGGGCCCTTTGGGCCCCATGTAGCCATGTCCTCTGAGTTCGGCAGTGTCCTGGAGATGGCCACGATTGACATACTGAGGCACATCCGGAGCGAGCGGCACATGGAGTTCAAACCTGCCGAGTCGTCGGGCGTCCAGACCGGGGAAGCGGCACTTCACCACCATGAACCCGTCGAAATCGACCACCGTGCGCACCTGCATGGCTTCCCCGGCGGTCGATTCCAGGATCACACGGGTGGGCTCCGCCGCGGTTCGGCCCACCGCGCCAGCCGCCAGGGCGCGGCCATCTGCTTCGGCGACAATCCGGATCGGCGCGGCCAAAACGGGCCTGCCACGGACGGTCACGGCACTGGGCACGGCCTGGCCAGCGAAATCCAGATCGGCGTGGGCCAGCTTCACTCGCGTTCCCTCAACCGTCGGTTTGGCCCACGCAAGCGGCACGCGCTGGGTCAGATACTCCTTTCCCGCATCGGTCCCCAGCCAGCTGGGCGGAGAAGGGAACGGAAACGTCTTCTCATCCCTTGCCAACACGGTGCCTTTGGCGTCAAGCAATTCGGCCGTGGCGGCAAGAGGGCTTCCTGCCCGCTCAAGAGGAAGGGTCAGCTTGGCTAGCGGACGCTCGCCAGACTTCACCGGGGTCGTCTGAGTGGGGCCGCCCGTTACGGAGAGACGGACCGCGACAGCGGCATCGGCCACCGGGAACCCCGCGATCAGTTGCCGCGCCAGCGGGTAGAACTCGAATTCCCGGCCAACCGGCTTGGCCACCGGGCCTTGGCGCGGCGGCAACGGGATCTGGACAGTGCGCGCGGCCGACTGGGCCTTCGGCAGGAAGGCCGCTTCCAGGAAGGGCATTCTGGCATACCCGCCGAAGGCCGGGAGGTGTAGCCCGTACCGCACGCCCCGGTGAAAGCGGAAGGCGTTAAGGTGCAGCATCCTTCCCGTGATCTCATCGGCAATCCCGACTGCCGCGAGCGGGATACGCATCACGGTCTGCCACCCCCGGGGGGTCAAGACGGACGCGGCCTGGAATGCCGGGGTTGGCAGCGGGCTCTCGTCATATGTCCGGCTACGAGACCCACAAGCGTTGACTGTGAACTCGTAGTAATGTTCGGCGCGACCAAGCTTGACCCCCTGCGCCGCCTCGTAGCCGCCGAACTCGATGCTCTTCGCCATTCCATCCCCAACCCCCAACACCACCTGGACCGATTCGTCCAGCGTCAGATCCCCATCCGGCTGCCGCAGGAAGGCGCGCCCCCGGCTCTTGAAATCGGGATCCGCGCAGATGGCGGCCACCCACAGGTTCCGCCCATCGTGCATCATGTAAAGCGTGGTGGGGGCCTCCAGTGCCGCAGATGATCCGGCCGGGAAGAAATTTCGCACCACTGCCGCGTCCCGCCACTCGGACGGCACAAAGCCATCGGCCCGGGGCGCGGGGACCAAGGGGATCCCAATGGGGCCAGCGACTGTCGAAGCCATCGCCAGCAGACAGACACCCATGATCAGTCGCTCCTTCACCATCGTCATAGCGGCATACCTCCAGAATGACGGCCCAGATCCCCCGGCAGAGGCCGGGCTACTCACCGATCCAGGAGCGCAAGTGGGCCATGATGTCCGCCATCCGGGCCTTGTACTCCTCTCCGGGCGCATCCCGGACCATGGCGAACACGAGTCGCTTCTCTGGGTTCACAATGATCTGCGTTCCGCAACCGCCACCGTGGCCATAGGTGCCGGGCCCGAGCCGCCCGGCGGCGTTCTTGAACCCAATGCCGTAGACCGTGCTGATCTTGGGGAAGTAGGGCTTCAGCGACGTGGGTAGGATAGACTCGTACGTCTTCTCGGAGAAGAACTCCTGCTTGCCGTACCTGCCCTTGTTGTGCAGCAAGACGCCAATGCGGGCGAAATCCTCGGCGGAGAAACCCGTGCCACCCGGCAGAGCATCCTTGATTCCCAGTGGCCCGAACAGCTCGCCCTCCATCGCGTGCCAGTAGTTCTTCCCGCTGGCCAACTCAAGCGCCCGAACGGACAGGATCATGCCAACACAACCGTATCGGCGCTTGGCACCCGGCGCCCATTCCCTCGCACAGTGCGCAACTAGGGTGTCCTGCCAAGTCTGGAAGTAGAAGAGCCTTCGGAAAGCGAGTTCCCAAGGGAAGAGGATACCGGTGGCGTGCACATGCGCCGCGCGGAAGGTCAGGTTCTTGTCGGCCGCGGTACTGAACTCTGGCAGGTGGTTCCCGATCGGCTCGTCGAGTCGCACGATGCCCCGGTCCATATACATGGCCAGCTGGACGCCCATCAGCGGCTTCATAGCCGAGTGCAGCAACATCGGCGTATTCACAGTCACCGGCTTGCCGCCCTTCTCGCCGTATCCCTTGGCGAAGACGATCACGCCGTTGCGGGCAATGACAAAGGCCGTCGGCTGCTTGGCTACGCGGTACCATTCGTCACACTTCGCCTCAAGCTGCTGCTGCAATTCCGGCGTGATCTGCGCCTCTTCGAGCGAACCGACACGCAACGTGGGCGCGGGCTCTCCCGTGATCGGTTTCGGAGCCACGACAACGGGCGGTTTGCGGTCCAATCCCATGAGTTTCCGTTTGAGCCGGACGTGGCGAGTCGAATTCTCCATCTGCCACTGCCCATCGCGAGACTGGGGATTCACCGGGTCGCCGGCCAGCAGCGCGGCCAGGGCGATGGCACCCGCCTCGGATGTCCGCCAGCGTTGCACGGTGCTCTCGATTTCGGCGCGCTTCTTCTCGACGTCTTTCTCAGCGCGGATGGACGGAATCAGCTTGGTGGCCAGCTCGGCCAGTTTGCCATCGTCTTCGACACAGCAACAGGTCATGGCCCGGCGAAGCGGGAGACCATCTGGAACTGGTCCCTCCCCATAGGCGTAGTAGCGCCCGGGCTTGCTGGCCGTCTTCACCTCCACGAGGTCCTCGTCAAACCAGCGCGTCGGGATGCGAACGTCCTTCAACACGAGAGCAGCCAGCTCCGGATTCTCCCAGACCAGCGCTGGCAGCGTCTGTCCCTGCCGGAGGACAAACCCCCCGTCCGGGACGAAGTACTGCTCTCCGAAATGCGCCCTGATGCGAGCAACATTGGGGTCGGGTTTCACCTGCGAATGGGCAGGAAGCCCGACGAAACCGAGCGCAACGGCGACGATGACTGCTGGACGACTGCGATGTGCCATAGGGACGACTCCAAGGAAGCTCGTGGACGCTGCGTGGCCGGAACGGAACGAGGGACGCTGCAGGAAGGCGATGGGTATGCCACAATGTTGTACCATGATCCCACGTGTGCCAGGCGGGGGGGCACGCTACCACGTGATCAACCGTGGCAACGTCCGCTTCCCCGTGTCCCGGGAGGTCCGCGACCGCGAACTGCTACTGGGCAAGTTGGTCGGTCTCGCGGAGCGGCTCCAGGCCCGGATATCGGTGGGTTCGCGACAGGATGGTAGGACGCCTACGGTCGCGCTCCCCACCATGGTCGATGGGTTAGTCAGGGGGATCAAGCATACCGCTGCGTGCTGATGATAGGACTGGCCTCCGTTCCCCCGCTATCTTAGAAGTGGTGGGCTGATTGCCCAGTTCACGAGCAACCAGGACAGACTGAGCCCCGCTCGACGGGCATCGTCCAATCCCCGGCTTGGTCATTGCAGATAGGGCTCTGTCATGGAAAGAAGCGGAAAGAAGTTCCCGGACTACCATCGACTCGACATCGATCTCTCGGATGAGGTCTTCCCGGGCACTCTCGCTCTGGCCTTCGATGTCGATCCATCGCCTGCAGACCCAGCGACCAGCCATGCCAAGCTCGTGACGGGGCGCAGGGGTACGTACCGGCTGGAATACGTCCCTTCGGAAGGGCTCCCGGCGGGCACCAGGCTGGCATTCGTCAAACTCACGAATACGCTGAATGTGGGCTGGCGCTTACAGGACTATCTGCCGACTGGGTTGAACTACGTCACGGCAGAGGATGGTGCGGGTGACAGGCTGCCCCTCGAAGCCTGGACGGAGTACAAGCCCAAGGGGCTGGCGATTGTCTCCTTGCCCCATGGTCTGAAGGCCAATGCCAGCGTCACGCTGCGTATTGGCGACAAACGCCAGGGCGGCCCGGGGGCAGTTGTCCAGGGAGCGACCATGGACAACGCTCGGATCGTGGCGGGTGTTGCGTTGCCGGGGGAAAACGAGTTCCGGACCGCCCCCGAGGCAATGGTGACCGTGGCTGTCCATCCCGTCCCATGCATTCACCGCTACAGCGTATTCGCGCCATCCACTGCAGCAGTGGGGGACAGTATCCGTGTCGTGGCCATGGCGCTCGATATCAACGGCAACTCCCTACCTGCGGGCGACGTGCGCATTTCCGGACGGGGCATCGAGGTGGAATCCGTAGCTTCAACCAATCTTGGCTCGATCCAGGTGGTGGCCCGGCCCATGTCTGCGGGGATCCTCGCCCTTGAGTTGACGGACTCACAGAACGGCCTCTCTGCCCGCAGCAATCCCATCCAGGTAGCTGCGGCGCCCCATCGCAGCATCTACTGGGGGGAGTTCCATTCGCACGCATATGATGGGCTGGAGATCAACGAACTGAACCACACGACCTCGCCGGAAAGCCTCTACCGCTACGGGCGCGATGTCACCCGGCTGGACTTCCTGGCTCTGGGTTCGCACATCTTCCGTCAGGATCCTTCGGGACCAGGGAAATGGTGGGAGATCGCTCGGGCGGCGGCATCGGCTCTGCATGAGGAGGGTAGCTACATCCCCTTCCTGGGCTGTGAATGGCGCGATGCCGAGAGCCGAGGCGGGGACCGCAACCTCGTGTATCGCGATCTCGACGCAGCGCCTCCTGACCCCACGTGGACGGTTGAGGAGATCTTCAGCAACATGCGCGGCGCCGGGCTCGTGACGCCGCACGTTGGCGGCACCGTAGCCATGCCCCACCACCACGACTCGGCAGCGGAACCGCTTTGCGAGATGACCAGCGGACACGGCAACTTCGAGTGGTTTGCGCAAGCCTACCTTGCGAAGGGGTGGAAACTGGGGCTCATTGGCGGAAGCGATGGGCACGTGGGTACGCCGGGACACCCTCGGCGACCGAGTACGCAGGGCAGCGGGCGGTTCTGGCACCAACTGCGTTTCCGGGACGTCGGCTGGTCCGGCGGGCCCCTGATGGCAGTGGTCGCGGACTCCCTCACCCGGGAATCCCTCTACGAGGCCCTCCATGCGCGGCGCACCTACGCCTCGACCGGAGCGCGAGCCCTGCTGGAGTTCGGCGTGGATGGCCATGCCATGGGGGCAAGTCTGGAAGCCCGGGGGCCAGTGGCTGTCGCCCTCCGCATTGTTGGCACGGCAGCCGTCCAGCGGGTGGACCTGATTCGCGGCGACCGGCGGCTCAAACGCTGGGAGCCGGGCACGACGGTCTTCCAGGCGGAACTCGATGATCTGCCAACCCGCGGCGAAACCTACTACTACATCCGGGTAGAGCAGGAGGACGGCGAAATGCTCTGGTCCTCCCCTGTCTGGGTGAAGTCGGACTGTGACGGCAGCGACGACGGCCTGCCAGCATGGAATCAACCGGAGGCGATCGACCTGCTGGACGTGCCGGATCTCGGTGCCGGCGAGCACCTCAGCGATCTCCTCCGGTATCTCCGCACAGAGGAGGAAGAGGAAGACTTCGACAGAATCACGCCCTGGAGGATCGTCCTCTCCCCGATGGGGCCATACGCAGTCTTCCTGGGCTATTTCCGCGGCTCTCGCATCCGGATTCACTGGTTCTATGATTTCGAGCTCCCTCGTATCCGTCTTGAACCTGGCTGGGTGCAGTATGGGCGCGAACG
The DNA here is from genome assembly GCA_018648945.1 of Victivallales bacterium. The sequence continues at coordinate 3,736 of JABGQJ010000255.1, read as the reverse complement.
GGTACAGGGCGTCCAGTGGCCCGCTGCCAAGTAGTGTTCTGAAGCCTGTCGCCATGGGAATCGGGGTCAGTCCTGACTAGCGGCATCCCGCTCCATCGTCGATGCTCCGGGCAGCTGGGCTTCGTTCCGGGGGTTGGGCGCGGTCTTTGCCCCCCCCGCCGCCCCTCTGAATCTGGTTGAGGCACGATCCATCGGTTTGGATAGGCGTAGGTACCGTGCTAACCTGTCGTGCCATGGCGACACGTGTCCCTCATACGAAAAGGGCGAAGGACAGATGCTGACGGGTTGGAAAGAGAAGGATGACCGAACGCGCCGCGAGATGTGCAAGTACATGGAGCGGGAGGAGCTCGATGCGTTCATTCCCAGCAAGATCCCGCACGTTGCCTATCTGCTGAACTACTACGACAGCCTACACGCCCACATCCTCTGGGAGGAGATGGCAGGCGTTCTGGTTGTGCCGCGGAACGGCGACGCCTTTCTGGTTGGGAGTCACTCTCATTTGGCGGGCGACCCGGAGGCCGGAGTGGCGCCGTGGTGGCTGAAAGAGCGTTACGCAGGCGGGCGACCGGGCATCACGGCTTGGGAGAAGACGACAGCCCTGCTGACAGAGATGGGCTTGCACGAAGGGCGCATCGGCATCGAGAAGAAGGCGCTGCCTGTAGCGCTGTACGACTATCTGCGCGAAGCGCTTCCCCACGCTGAGCTCCTGTCTGCGGACCTGCTCGTGCCACAGATCCGTTTCATCAAGACCGAGCGTGAAATCGCCCTCATGAGATCAGCCGCCGAGCTAGCAGTGCGCTCCATGGAGGCATACATGGCGGCGATCCGAGCAGGCGCATCGGTGGCGGAAGCCCAATGCGTCCGGGCCCAACGGGCTCTCGCCCTCGGTGGCGAGTGGCCGGGCGGCCCGTACCGGCTATCCTGGACGGGCGGAACCGACGAGACCCCGGCGTGGTGGGATAACGAGGCCCGGCAACGGTTCAAGGCGACCTCGCGCAGCTGGAAACGGAGCCCGGACAATGCTCCCTGTTTTGTAACCCACTTCCAGGGGGTGTTTCAGAACTACTTTGCTGATCTCGCCTGGCACGAGTTCTACGGCCCGGAGCCAGCTCCGGACGACATCATACTCGCGGGCGACCGGCATGTCCCATACAGCGCGGCCTTGCGTGACTTCCAGATCCTGCGACGCGTCCAGACCGAGGCGTTGTCTCAGATCAAGCCCGGCATGGATCACGTCACGGCCAAGCAGGCCGTGGATGCTTTCCTCGCAACGGATCCGGAAGCAAGAGCGCACGTCACCAACTACTACATCCACGGCATCGGTCTGGAGATCCACGAGGAGCCAGTACTGACCGGCTACGTGCCCGAGCCGACCCCACTTGACGGCCCGATCCGTTTCGGCCCGGGAGCTCTGGTGAGCTCAGAGTGGTTTACGCGCGCGTGGACGGTGGAGGAGCCGTTTGTCATGACCGAGACGGGTTGGGAGCCACTCGTTGAACTGCGCGGCCTGACGCCTGGCGCCCGCCGCGATTCCACACCACGCAATCCAAGGAGCATGTAGTCGAATGGCAACCCAACCGATTCTGCGCCCGTTTGAGACAGAGGATACCGACGTAGTTGTGGAGATCGCCAATCTCGCCTGGCAGGGCATCTACGCCAGCCAGCGGGAGATCCTCGGCGACGAACTCTACGCCATCCTGTGCCCGGAGGATCTCCACCGCAAGGGCAACGAAATGCGCGGCCGCTGCATGCGGACCCCGGACCACATCTGGATTTGCGGGGTGAACGGGCGCGTGGCGGGTTTCATCATGTGGTCCATGAACGAAGAAAAGAAGATCGGGACTCTGGGCAACAACGGACTGCATCCGGAGTTCGCCGGGCGGGGTCTCGGTACCTTCATGTATCGTGGCGTATTGGCGCATTTCCGGGCCAACGGCATGAGCCATGCCATGGTCCACACGGGCCTTGACGAAGGTCACGCACCGGCCCGCCGAGCCTATGAACGCGTTGGATTCGACATCCGCCAGGAGTCCGTCAACTACTACATGAAACTCATGTAATCCGGCACTGGGGAGCCGGGGTTGGTCCTGCTATCAGCGCGTAGCCAAATCGGTGACCCGCCGGACAACTGGGAGTGAGGCGTTCCCTGGCGTCTGGCCATCCAGTAGATGCTCGGGGAGCCTCTGCCGCCTTGACCGGGAGGGGTCGGGCTTCTACACTTGGCTGCATGCTGTCGCATCCACCAACCAAGCTGGAGACTCCCCCCATGCAACGACTCGTACTCGCCCTTACCTTTGGTCTGCTCGGTTTGGCGCGCGCGGATGTGACCCTCGCCAAGATCTTCGCCAGCAACATGGTCATCCAGCGCGAAGTCAAAGCGCCGTTCTGGGGCACGGCCGCCGCCGGCGAGAAGGTGGCCGTCACCACGTCCTGGGGCGAGAAAGCCGAGACCACGGCCGATGCCGATGGCAAGTGGCGGGTCGTGCTCGCCACCCCCAAGGCGGGTGGCCCGCTGACGATCACGGTCAAGGGTACCAACACAGTGGAACTGACGAACGTGCTGTCGGGGGAGGTCTGGCTCTGCTCCGGGCAGTCGAACATGCAGATGAGCGTCAGGAGCTCCAACAACTCGGCAGAGGAGATCGCCAACGCCAAGTACCCCGAGATCCGGCTTTTCACTGTGCATTGCGTGCCCAGTCCCGAGCCACTTGAGGAACTGGTGAGAATCGCCTCTTGGGCCCCCTGCTCTCCCGCCAACGTCGGCGGTTTCAGCGCGGCAGGTTACTTCTTCGGGCGCAAGCTGCACCAAGACCTGAAGGTCCCCATCGGCCTGATCAACTCCTCCTGGGGTGGTACGGATGTGTTGGCCTGGACACCAATGTGGGGCCAGAAAGACGACCCGGCCGCCCAGAGCACCAAGGCGAGCTGGGACAAGCGCGACGCGGCCTACACGGCCGAGAAGGAACAGGCTACGTACGACAAGCGGATGGTGGCGCACAAAGCCAAGCGCCAGAAGTGGATCGAGGGCGGCAAGAAGGGCCGTGCGCCCCGTGGGCCCCGCAAGGAAGGCCAGCCCCGCAAGAACCGCAACTACCCCGCCAACCTCTACAACGCCATGATCAATCCCATCCGCACCTTTGCCATCAAGGGGGCGATCTGGTACCAAGGCGAGCACAACGCCGGACGCGGCGTGCACTACGAAGTGATGCTGACCAATCTCATCACTTCCTGGCGCAAGGTCTGGGACTACGACTTCCCCTTCTACGCCGTGCAGTTGCCCAATTTCAAGGCTCCCTGGAAGAACCCGGTTGAGAACGGCGGCTGGACGGGAATTCGCGAGGCCTTCGCCCGGGTGGCGGAGAACGTGCCCAACGCGGGCATGGCCATCACCATCGATGTCGGCGACGAGAAGGATATCCATCCCAAGAACAAGCAGGCTGTGGGGGACCGCCTCGGTCGGGTGGCCTTGCACAAGACCTACGGCAAGACCGGCTTCGCCTGGTCTGGCCCGGTGCCCGAGAGGTGCGAGTTCAAAGACGGCAAGGCCATCGTCACCTTCAACACCGGCGGCGCCCCCCTGGCGGTGCGCGGCGACGACAAGATCGTCGGTTTCGCTCTCACTGGACTGAAGGGCGTCCCGGTCCGCGCCGATGCCGTGGTCCGAGGCAAGGACACTGTGGTGGTATCCAGCCCAGACGTGGCCGAGCCATGCCTCATCCACTACGCCTGGGCCAAC
>JABGQJ010000254.1 GCA_018648945.1 Victivallales bacterium | reverse complement strand
GTCGTTGTAATCTGGAGGTCAGAGACTTGTGGTCTGTCGCTAGCCAGAATCTTGTACAGAAAACAAGAAGCTGGCTGGTAGTAGTAGGAAATGCACGGAAATGGGGGGGGAGGGGAGGGGGCGGGATTCGGGACGCCTGGGCAGGGCGAGCGTTGCACGGGCCCGGCCCCGTCCGATTCGTCCGATCTCCCGTTCTCTGTCCTCTGCTTCTTGCCGCCCGCGGCCGGGCGATGGCTGTGCCTCAGGCGTCCGCCAGCACGAATGCGGGCTCGATGGCGGCACGGTCTCGCTGGAGCTGCGCGACCAGTTTGGAGGCATCGAGGTCCCTTGGCGATACGCCAGCTTCGATGCTCAGGGCGGCGGCCGTGCCGGCGGCTTGGCCCAGCGACATGCAGGTCTGCTGGATGCGTAGGCTGGCCTGGGATTCGTGCTCGGCCGAGATGCACCGTCCAGCCATGAACAGGTGGCCCACATCGGCGGCGACAAGGCAACCGTAGGGGATGTCGTAGTAGTCGCCTGCTTCGGTCCGGCGCATGCGGTCAGCGTACTCGGGGCAGTCCATGACCGGCTTCCGCTTGGGGTCAAGGGCGGAGTGGATATCGACTTCCCACGAGGAGCGGGCGATGCCATCGGCATGCTTGCAGAGTCCCAGTGCGTCCGCCTTCGTGGAGACCTCCAATCCTCGGATGCGGCGACTGGAACGGACCCCCGGGAATGGTGCGGTGCCGGCGAGGAAGACGCCCTCGCAATTGGGTGTCTGGCGTTTGGCCTGCAGCCGCTCCCAGATCTGGCGTCGTCCCTCGCGCATGGCGTGGGAGAGGTCCCAGGGATCGAGCGGATCGATTTGAAGCATGCGCAGGAGGCCAGCCTGGAAGAGCGGTGTGTTGCCCAGGTTGCGACCGGTGCCACCCACTGGGTTGCCCCAGCCCGGCACATACTCCGCCGCGACCGGCACGTTCCCGTACCAACCATTGAGCGAGACACCCATGGCCCAGGGCATGCCATTGGCGCCCTGCTCGAACGGACATCCCGCATAGGCGCAGACATCGCCGTCGCCGGTGGCATCGACCACTCGCTGGGCCAGAACGACGGTCGGCCCGGATTTGGTGTGGAGAACCACGCCCTTGATCACGCCTTCTTCAAGGACTGCACCAGTGGCGTGTGCGAAATGGAGGATCTGGACATTTGCGGTCGAGAGTAGCTCGTCCCAGACCAGCTTGATGGCTTCCGGGTCCGTTGAGCCGCCGAACCAGGTGGTCCCACAGCGGGCCTCCCGGTGCAGGTCGCTGATCCCATTCCGTTGCTGGAGTGCCCGCGCCCATTCATGCCAGACGCCCTGGAAATCGACCCCGTTGGTGCTGAGAATGGGGACCACGTTCTGGGTGCAGGGGGCGCCCCCGAGGTAGCCCTGGCTTTCGGCTAGCAGGACGCGTGCGCCATGTCGGGCGGCGGCGAGGGCGGCGGCGCAGCCGGCGGGGCCACCACCGCAGACGACGACATCGTATGTCCCCAACACGGGGACGTCCTGGCTGGGGATCTGGTAGGTTGCGGTGGGCATGGGGAGGATTATGCCGGGGTGGGTGGGGTCATCTCGTCGAGGACGCTCGCGGGGAGTTCGTCGAGGAAGAGGTGTTCCTTGTTGGCGTTGTAGCAGACGAAGTGGCGACCGCTGTCCTGGAAGAACTGGGGCATGCTGAGGCCGGTCTTCAGGTTGGGATCGATGGTGTCGTCCACATCGACGAGGAGGCGGGGTGTCCCGAAGAGGAGACCACCGTTGCGGGATTCGCCGGGGATTTCGCGGGCGATGGCGAACCACTGGGGGTTGCGGGTGTGCCCATCGCCGTCCCAGACATGGGCGGCGTTGCGGGCGGAGCCGTCGTTGTTGGTGAAGAAGAGGATGTAGCGTCCGTCGGCAAGGCGGGCGATGGGGCACATGGTCATGGGATGGAGGATGGGGGGACCATCGGGGGCAAAGCGGAGGGCTTCGGCGGGCGCCCACGTTCGGCCGCGGTCGTGGGAGACGGTGATCGCGGGGGAGCCCAGGTAACAGCGGCCCACGCCGAGCCAGCGGTCCGGATCGGCGGTGGGGACGATGGTCATTTCCTGGAAGTTCCAGGCGATCTCAGCGGCAGACTGGGCGGGGTCGAATGCCTGGATCAGGCGGGCAAGGGCGGGGCTGTCGATGCCCTTGGCAGGATCCACGCGGATGCCCGCGTCGCCTTCCGGGAAGACCCGGAAGCGGAGTTTGGCGGGGTCCGCTTCGGTGAGGATGTTCTGACAGTGGATGGTACGGACCTCCGCGACGCCGAGTTGCCAGCGCTTGCCGTAGGTGGAGAGGGAAACCGTGAAGGCAACGTCGCCGGTGGGGAGCAGGGCAGGGGAGTGGTTCACCCAGAAATGGGCATGTCCGGGGGCGAAGGAGAATTCGGGCAGGGAAACGGGCACTTGGCGGGGCTGGGTCCACGTTCCGCCCCGGTCATCGGAGTGGATGACGTGAAGGCCATTGCGCTCGGGGACGACGGGGCTCTGGCCGGTGAGGATGCGGTGGTCGATGAAGAAGAAGAGATAGAGCCTCTCGCTTTCCGGTACGAGGAACGGGATGCCGTAGGCAATGCGTTCCTGGAACTCCGTGCGCCAGCCGACGATGCGTTGGGGAGCGGACCATGTCCGGCCTTGGTCGTGGCTGGTGGCGAAGACGATATACTCGTCGGGCGCGCCCTCGGCCGAGCCTTGGCTCCAGGTGGTCAGCCACATGCCGTCCGCAAAGCGCACGGTGCAGTTCGACTCGTTCTTGCAGACGCACGCGACATCGGGGGGAATGTCGGGGCGTACCGAGCATGGTCCCGGCACGTAGGCGGCGCGCTGCCCAATGTCGGGGTGCGCATAGACAGTGGAGTAGGCGAAGGGCCGACTGCGGAAAATCCAGGCGAGATCGTTCATGGGAAGCTCCTTGCCATGGGGACAGCGGGTGGGTGGTTACAATACAGCTCTGTCCGCGGCAGGCCCAGGCGTTCCAGCAACGCGTTCCCCGTTCGGGTCGTTTCCGGCCGGCCGAGAGAAGGACAGGGGACCCGATCCCCTTGATGCCGCGTTTTCGCAGCGAGAAAGGTGGGACTGGACCCGATGGTCGATGGTAATCGGGGGATTCTCCTGGCATAGTAAGAATGGCTATTGTTAAGGAAGCAATTTCTTTCCGGTCTCGGTTCATCCGGGGCATTGCTTCCCACAGCCGCTAATGGGGGCGGAGACAATGAGAAAGTCAGGGCAGAGCGGACGGTGGAGTCTCGTTGCACAGGGGTTGATGATTGGCGCGGCCTTTCTTGGTGGCGCCTTGCTTGGGGGGCTGGCGATGTGGCTTTCCCTGGGGGCAAGGGCACCGGTGGGCGAACCAGTCGTGGCGGCCCGGGCGCCGTTGCACCAAGCTCCCGGAACCGGAGGAGACACGGTGCCGGTCTCGGCGGCTCCCTGGCCCCCGGATGCATCGCTGCCCAGGCAGGCGGTTATCGAGACGAGAGGTGAAGCCGACAGTCGGGGCGCCGCACACCGTGTGTGGTCGGCGACCTCTCCGCGGCCCTCCGCCATGTTTCCCCAGCATTGGCTGAGCCTGCTGGTTGGGCTGCTGCTTGGGGGGACCGCCGCTGGGGCGTTGGCGTCTCTCTGGGCTACCCGCCGCGCCATGGTCCGCCTGCAGTCCCGCCTCGGGCAGTTCGAGCGGCTTGCTGCGGAGGGCAAGGGCGACTGGCTGGCCAATCTGGACAGCGATCTGGTCGGTGAATGGCGGGATGGGCTGTAGGCCCGGCTGCTACCGTCTTGCAAGCGGGGGCAGGCCGCGCTCGGCGCGGGCGTGGTTCACTGCATCCCACACGCGGGAGTTGCGGGCTAGTTCGTGCACCAGCTTGCCGGTGCTGAGCGCCAGGTTGCGGGCGGCGTTGCCGACCTGGTATCCGCTGGCGGTGAGCTGGTCCAAGGCCCGGGCCAGCCAGGCGGCGTATTCGGGCGTCCGCCAGCCGGGGAGCCTGGCAGCAGGTTCGGGCCGGGGGGTGGGACAGCGGCTGGACATGGCGACTTCCCAGCGGAGCAAGCGCAAGGCGAGGAGCCGGTTGGCGTGCTGCGAACGGGTCTCGTCGCTGTAGGCGCTGGTGCCCGTGGTGGGGTGCGTGACCCGAATCGCCGTATTGGTTCGGTTGCGCTTCTGGCCGCCCTTGCCGCTGCCTCGGAAGGTATCTATGCGGCATTCGGTCAGCAGCGCCTCGTCGTCCAGGGAGAGGGCATGGTCGCGTTGTCGCCAATCGGTCGCGACGGTGGGCTCGGCCGCGACGTCCGGTTGTGCCGGGACGTGGAGGCCGAACAGTTCGGCGGCATTGTCCCACAGAATCCAGCGCCGTTCGCGCTCCTTGAAGGGCAGGGCCTCGAAACGCTGACGGTACTCGCAGGGGTTCTTCCAGGGGGCATCGGTGCCATAGAGCACGCGGTGGGCCCCGTGCTTGCGCACGATGCGCAGCAGCTGTTCGTCGGGCAATTCGCCGAGCGCGAAGGAGAGGTCCAGATAGACGCGGCTGCCGGCCAGGCAGGTCTCCACTTCATCCCATTGGCGGAAGCCGCCGAGGTGGGCAGCGATGAGAATCAGTCCCGGCACGCGCTCGACCAAGGCGGCAAGCCCGGCCGGAGTCGAGTGGTAAGGCGGCTCCAGGCCGATGTCCTCGCCCGCATGGGTGAGCACCGGCAAGCCCAGGCCGGCGCAGGTCTCCCAGACTGCTTCCAGGCGCGGATCCTCGGGGGTGAAGTGCTGGTACTCGGGGTGGAGCTTGACGCCCAGAAGGCCAAGGGAGTGGATACGCTCGATCTCGACGGTCGGGTTGGGGAGATCCGGATGGATCGTGCCGAGGGAGAGCAGGGGCCACTCGTTCACGCTGGCGGCCCAGTCATTGATGCTGCGGACCTGCTTGGGGCTGGTGGCGACCGGGCAGTTCAGGGCCGCGTCGCAGTCCGCATCGCGCAGGCGCTGCAGCAACGCGTCCCGCGTGCCATCGTAGTCCGGGGCGATCCCAGCCGTCTGCCCCATTGCCGCGACTACGGCGGGGGCGATGGCATCGGGAAAGACGTGGACATGGCAGTCGAAGACAGGCATGGTTCAGACCCAGTCGTGGGAGTCGTTCAGATCGTGGGTCTCAGGGGCGTTCGGCTCGACCTGGCGGAGGTCGTGGAGGGTCGAAGTGTGGGGCAAAGGCGGTACCGCGAAGGCAGCTTTGGCGTAGAGTCTCGTCTCGCCTTCTTGGTCGATCAGTTCGAATTCCAGGTTCCGCGCATCCCAGAGCTGTCCCTTGGTGGCCAGTTCCGCGCGGGTGGCCAGGAGGGCAGGGCGGCCATAGACGATCTGCTCGGCCCAGCCGCCGACGCGTGTCGCCACCTGTGCCAGAGCCGGGCGATCCAGCTCGATCCAGAGGGTGGCTCGGGACGCGCCGAGATCGATCAGTTGGCGCACGGCGAGGCTATTGGCTGCGGGCAGGGGCAGGCTGGTAACCAGAACGGCCTCGGGGACCTTGGCGAGGAGCGCGAAACCGTACAGCGAGGTGACGCGGAAGCGGCGCACCCCTTGCTCCACCAGTTCCTTGATGCGGTTGCGGACGGCGGCCTGCTGGCTCTGAGGACAGAACTCAGGCAGGATCGCCTCCTCCTCCACACCAATCGTCTCGAACAAGTGGCGGGCCACGCGGTCCGCATCCCTGGCTCTGTGCCCCTGGGTCAGGGCGACAGTGCGTTCGGTCGGGAGGGGCGCGGTGGGGAACGGCTCGGCCAGTTCCGCTTGGACTTGGCCGGCGCGGTTCGCCAGCTCCTGGCGGTAGCTCGTCGGGTCGAAGCGCTCCTCCAGCCAAGCTCGGAACCCGCGGCGCGCTGCCTTCAGTTGGCTGGCGGGAAGGAACAGATCCGGCTCGACCTGGATGGCCACCGGGCCGATGGCGACACCCTCGGGGTCCCCCTTGGCGAACTCCGTGGCTACGGTCTGTATGCTGAGGGCTCGGTTCTTGGCTGGGAAGGTCTCGATGGGGTGCCGGTACTCCTCGTTGGGGAGCGCCGCGGTCCGCAGTCGCACGCAGTCTGGGAAGACGCGGAGATCGACTGGGGCCGACTCCTTGGCGACGGGCAGGCGAGCCATGCGGACGTCCCCGTTGGCGGTCGGGTTGGCGGTCTTGTAGACCATGCCATCGGCGGGCACGGATTCGTCGAAGCCGACGAAGGCGGTGAAGCCTGGCTTGGCCATGCGCACGGTTCTGCGGTCCACCTCCAAACGGGTGATCTCCAGGCTTGGCCCCTCGTCCCCGGACCGGGGTTGGACACGAATCCGGTCGCCGCGCCGGAGATGACGGGTGACGTCCACCAGGAAACCTCCTTCCACCTGGCTCCTGACCGTGCCGCAGAGCAGACCCGAACTGCCGAGAGAGCGGTGGTCGACCACGGTCGAGAAGTCCTCGGTGGTGCGGAATCCATCGGCCCAGCGCCGCCCCAGGGAGTGGGCTAGAATGCCGCGCGCCTTCTTGATGAGCGGCTTCCGCTCGTCCGGCGGGGCGTCGAGCATCATGCGGTAGGCGCGGACCACGCTGTCCACATAGTCCGGCCCGCGCAAACGGCCCTCGATTTTGAGGGAGGCGACGCCCATTTCGGCCAGTTCGTGGACATGGTTCAGAAGACAGAGATCATTGGTGGAGAGGAAAAAGCCATTCCCGTCCTCGCTGCGGAACCGGCGTCGGCAGGCCTGTTTGCACTTGCCTCGGTTGCCGCTCCAGCCCCCGAGCCAGGAGGAGAGCAGGCACTGGCCCGAGCGCGAGCAGCAGAGCGCGCCGTGGACGAACACCTCCACCTCGATGGGTGACTTGGCGGTGATCTTGCCGATTTCCTCGAAGGTGAGTTGTCGTTGCAGGATGACTCGTTCCACGCCCATCTCGGCGAGGATCTCCGTGCCCGTGCTGTTGTGGACGCCCATCTGGGTCGAGGCGTGGACGGGGTACTCCGGGAAGTGCTGACGCAGGAGGCGCAGCACGCCGAGATCCTGGACGATCACGGCGCGGGGCCCGAAGGGCAGGGCCTCGGCCAGAAGATCGGCCACGGCGGGGAGTTCGCTCTCCTTGACCAGTGTGTTGAGCGTCAAGTAGACCTTGCGTCCACCTCGGCGGGCGTAGGTGCAGAGCTTGCCAAAGTCGTCCACCGTGAGATTGCGCCCTCGCTCCCGCGCATTGAAGCGGTCGAGCCCGGCGTAGACCGCGTCGGCTCCGGCATCGAAGGCGGTGATGCCCGCCTCCAGAGTGCCTGCTGGGGCGAGGAGTTCGGGGAGCTTGGGTTGTGGGGAGGGAGGCATCTTGTGGTATGGTTCCGTTTGCCCACGATGGGCGTGAAGAGCAAACCCATACTGTACCGTCTGCGAGGGGCAACGGAAAGAGGGCAGGGATTGGCTCTCGTTTTCGCTTCCTGCAAACATGTACCAGGGCCAGACAGCTGAACGCCGGACCTCGAATGTGTGCGGCGACTCGTCGGGGATTCCCTCCGGAATGTGGGAGGCGCACTGTGTGCGGCGATCTTCGCGACGGGCGCGATGCCCCCCATGCACCGTCTCGGGAGCCGGAACCGTGTCCCACTGGTTGCGGGATCCTCGAGAGATATGCTCCCAGCCGCGGAAAGCCCGTCCCTTAGCTTGTCCTGTTGCCGCCGCAGAGCACATGCTGTACGTTCATCACGGTGAGTTCCGTCGGTACAGGTTCAGCTTTTGGCGAAGCCTACCCCTATCGCGGACTCACCAACCCTCAACAACCAACGCCCGGAAACAGGGCGCTCAACTTGCTGCGAGCGGCGAGTTCTGAAGATCACCTTGAGAACACCATCGAGACGCATGTCCCCACATACCGCAAAAGGGGAGCAACAGAAGTTCAGGAGCAGATCAGAATGGAAAGCATCACAATGAACCGTTGGAAGTCCTGGCTATTGGCAAGCGTAATGGTGCTGGGTGCATTGCCGATACATGCGGCCAACGACATGAAGACCATGCTGGCAAAGGCCCGCGACCAGGTCGCACAACGGAGTGAAGCGGCGGTGCTCGTTGACTTGGCACGCATCCCGCTGCCGAAGAAGAACTTCGTACGCAACAGCGGATTCGAGGTGACCGGCAGATGGGGGCGCACAGCTCCGGCCCCGGGACCGACGGGCTGGATCAGCCGCGACAGAACTGTGCGGTTTGATCCTCGGAACGCAAGAACCGGAAAATGCTCGGGGCGGTTGAGCACGGAGGGGATCCGTGCGACCGGGCTCCAGCAGTCCGTTCCGCTCGAAGTGGGCAAGACCTACACCTTGAGTGCGTGGATCAAGAGCCGTGGACTGACCACAATTCGGAACGGCGACAATTCGGTTGGCATCCGCATCATCGACGCGGGCTGGCATTGGTCGAAAACCATCCGCCCCCCGACCCCCACCACGGACTGGCAACGGTACTCGGTGAGTTTCACCTGCCCAAAACAGCACAAGAGCCTGGGCAAGCAGCACTTCACTGTGAAGATGCATTTGCCCGCGGATGAGAAGGGCCGGATCTGGGTGGATGACATCCAGGTGGAAGACGGCAGCGAGATGACTGACTACACAGCGAAGAGCGTGCAGGACTTCAGGGAGCTCGCGGAACGGATCAATCTCACCAACAGCTACCTGCAAACCATGCCGGAGATTCTGGCACAGCTGTCGCCGCGAAATGCAACTCTTATCGCCCTCGAGGAGGAACTGGTCGGCATCGCCGGGAAACTCCAGACCGCTGCTGACAACCTGCGCCAATTCGATAATGTCGACGACCAAGTCTGGAGCAAGACGGCACGGACAACCCGTGGTGCGGCCAACCGGGCACGCGAGTTGACGTACCTCACGTGGTGGACGAATCCCTGGAAGCGGTTCGGCTCGCACCAGGCCCCGACCGCGCTGAATGCGAAACCCATCACGCTGCGCTTGGCCGTCAACGACTACCAGCCCGTGGCTCTGATGGTGACCAACATCACAGCGGAGCCGATGGACGTGCGTGTGCGCCTGATGCATCCCGAAGCGAAGAAGAAGATGGGCCGGTACACGGGTCATTTCATCACGCCACCGTCCTGGGCGACGGTGCGGCAAGCGCTCATGGTCGAGCCCGAATATGCACCCGACACCGAGTATCCTTCCATGCTGGCTGCGCTGCCTTCCAGTCAGACGATGGCCGTTGCTCCCGGCCAGACCCGGCAGATCTGGATCGATGTGGACACAGCCGGTATGCAACCGGGCGAGTATCCGGCCGTTCTGGAACTCCAGCCACAGAGTGATCGTCCCCAGCGCGACGTTCGTCTCACACTGAAGGTGGAAGACGTGGTGCTGCCGGAGGGGGTGCCTGCCGAGGTTTTCTGCTGGGGCAATTATCCGCTCGGGATGTTGGGAGAAACCCCCGAGATGAGCCAGGCAGAGATCAATCGCCTTCATGAACCGTGGCTCGAGGAGATGGCGAAACACGGGATCAATCGCCTGTTAATGAACTCCCAGCGGTTCAAACCGGCATTCAACAAGGATGACACACTCGCGGAGCCAATCGACTTCGCCTTTTGGGACAAGCTTTTCAACAGCAAGCGTCGGTATGCGGAGAACTTCGTTGGCGGTTACTCGGTCGCGCATTATCACATGCCGAAGAAGCCCGACGAGCATTTCCGCAAGCGCTTCGGAGCCATGATGAAGGCCTGGACCGATCATCTGGCGAACCTTGGAGTCACTCCCAACCAGATGCCGTTCGAGATTATGGATGAGCCCGGTGGCCACAAA
>JABGQJ010000253.1 GCA_018648945.1 Victivallales bacterium | reverse complement strand
CGCGTAGAGGTCGGCAAAGGTGGCGAACTCGCTGGCGAGGCCGGTCTGCGGGCCGAGCTGGTGACCGGTGCGCGGGTCCATGCCGTTGTGGAGCGCCAGTTCGAGGATCTTGGGCCAGTTGAGGTAGCCGGTGAGAGTGCAGCTTTCCTTGCCGAAGGAGCTGATGGTCACGCAGCCGCTGGGGCCGCCGGTACGGGCGTCGGCGAGGGTCTTGCCAGCGTGCAGCATCTCCTGGATGATGACGTCGGTGTTGAACATGGACGGCTGGCCGATGCCGGTGCGGGCCACTTCGCAGGCGCGCTTGAGGAACTCGGGTGGGTTGTTTTCGCTGAATTGGACGCAGGCGCTGGGCTGGATCAGCCGCATGTCCTCGACCACTTCGAGGATGAGGTAGGAGAGGTCGTTGACCGCATCGTCGCCGTCCGGGGTGACCCCGCCGACGTTGATCAGGGCGAAGTCCTGATAGGTGCCGCTCTGCTCCTCGGTGATGTCCACCTTGGGGGGTGCGGGTTGGTTGTGGAACTTGATCCAGAAGCACTCCAGCAACTCCTTGGCGTGGTCGCGGGTGAGGGTGTTGGCCGCGGATTCGCGTTCGTAGAAGGGCAGGAGGTGCTGGTCTAGGCGTCCGGGGTCGTAGGAGTCCCAAGTGTTGAGTTCGGTGATGACACCAAGGTGGGTGAACCAGTAGGCTTGCAGGGCTTCGTGGAAGGTGCGAGGGGCATGGGCGGGGACGTGCTCGCAGGTCTCGGCGATGAGGAGAAGCTCGTCCCGGCGGGTGGGCGTATCGGCCTTGGCCGCCAACAGCCGGGCGAGCTCGGCATGGCGCTGGGCGAAGCGGATGATCGCGTCGCAACAGATACCCATGGCCTTGAGCTCTTCGTTCTTGTGGTAGGCCTGCGGATCGTTCAGGTAGTCGAGCCGGGCGCGATGGGCTTCGATGTCTTGCTGGAAGTCGTGGAACCCCCGTCGGTAGATCTTGTCGTCGAGGATGGCGTGCCCGGGGGCTCGTTGCTCCATGAACTCGGTGAAGATCCCGGCATCGAAGGCGGTTTGCCATTCGCTGCTCATCAGGCCGAACACCTGTTCGCGCATGGTGTGCCCACGCCAGAAGGGGATGATCTCCCGCTCGTAGATGGCGAGCGTCTCGGCGGACACGTCGAAGGGGGTGCGCTCGCGCTCGCCGACCACGCGCAGATCGTCGAGACTGTGGCAGCAGAGCTCGGGGTAGGTGGGCGTAGCCTTGGGTGCGGGACCGCGTTCGCCGACGATCAGTTCCTGCTCGTTGATGCAGATCGTGCGGTGTTCGAGGATGTGCTGGAGAGCGAGAGCCCGAGCCACGGGGGCTGAGGATCCGCGTGCTGCGCCGCTCTGGCAGAACCGGGTGAGCAGTTGCGCGCGCTCCGGGGAGATGGTGGGGCGGGCGGACATGGATTGCTTGCGGAGTTGGCGGACTCGGTCGTTCATGGTTCCTGCCACTGGGTGCGGGTGTGTTCCCGAGACTGTAATCGCCACTGGCTTGGTATTCAAAAGATCGGGGGCGCGTGGTCCGCATTATGCGGTCCGCGCGCCCCCGAGGAGAAGCAGGTCGTCAAGTGGCGGTGTCTAGCTGAAGTTGCCCAGTAGAACGACGCCGAAGGCCATGACGAAGATGGCGACTGTCTCGATGATGCCGAGGGCCATGAGATAGTTGGTGAAGCCCTGTCCGGTCTCGGCAAAGGCGTCGCACGAACCGGCAGCGGCCTTGCCCTGCATCCAAGCGGACGCGCCCATGGCGATGCCGCCGACGATGCCCAGGATGAGGAAGAGAGGCCAGGAAGCCGGGTGGCCCTCCGCCTTGCCGGCGATCAGGAACATGAGGATCATGCCGTAGATGGTCTGGGAGAGTGGTGCGCCGGCGAATACCGCCAGCTGGAAGGGAGCGGGACGGTCCTGGGCGTAGCACTTCTTCCAGGCACCGACGGCGGCGGCACCGGCTGCTCCGCAACCAAGGGCAGAGCCAACGGCCGAGAGACCGATGGCGGCGAAGGCACCAGCCTGAGTCAGCGCTTGCTGAGTAATTGGATCCATCATGGGTGAGTCTCCTTTAGTTCGATTCCGCTTTGCGCAGAGGTCTATACGGTTTGCCGCTCCAGGTCAACTCCATGTGATTGGAGAATTCCAGCGTGTTGAGGCGGATGCCATGCACCAGTACGCCCATGAAGCCAAGGGCTATATTGAGCAGATGCCCGAAAAGGACCACAAGGGCGGCCCCGGGGAAGAGCCAGGGACTGAGTTCGAGGACCATCCCGCCCATGTCGTTGAAGCTTCTGGCAATGTAGAGGCTGGAAAGGCCCACCGCGAAGAGGCGGATGTAGGAGAGGACATCGACAAAGCTGTTGATGAAGCCGAAGGGGAGGTTGAGGACTTCCCCCACATCCTTCCACTTGACGCCAAAGACAAGGATGAGAACCGTTCCCACGCCATAGAGCGCGCCGCCAATGACCATGGGGAAACTGCCCTTGGTGACGACCAG
Source organism: Victivallales bacterium (assembly GCA_018648945.1). Next base: position 7,369 of record JABGQJ010000253.1, on the reverse strand, counting down.
TTCCACGGCCGTGAAGAAGTTGCCCCAGATGAAGAGCCCCCAGCCGATATGACCCAGCGCGGCCCGGTCTCGTTGGACCCAGGCTTTCCAGGCGCGTCCGAGCGAAAGGTGGAGGCCGGCGATGAGGAAGCACAGCCACTGGATGTGTTTCTGACCGACCGCCTCATCATAAAACCAGGAGAAGCCCTGCATCATGCGGGGGAGTTTCTCGATGGGGATGGCGAACCAGGTGCCGTTCAAGGCACCCCAGATGAAGGCGGTGGAGCTGAGCAGAATGAAGAGGCTTATCGCCACGCGCTTCTTGGGATCGGTGATCTTGGCCCTGGCGTAGAGCCCGATGCCGAGGAAGATGGCACCATAGGCCGCGTCGCCGATGATCATGCCGAAGAAGAGAGTCAGGAAGAGCAGAACGCAGATGGAGACATCGTTCTCGTTGTAGGCCGGGGAGATGCCGATGAAGTCGAACAGCGGCTTGGCCATGCGGAAGATGCCGAAGCGGTCGTAGTCGATGAAGGTGGGGACATTGGGATCGTCGCGGTCGGCGGCGGTGTGGCGCAAAGCCCAACCGATGGTGCTGGCGGCCTCGGTCAACTTCCCAAGATCACGTTCGGGGACATAGCCCTGGAGCCACGCCAGTTGCTCGCCCTCGGCCATGCCGTCGCTGGCTTTGAGGAACGCCAGTTCGTCACCAGCTTGGTCCCGGGCCTCGATCAAGGTGGGCAGGGCCGCGACCAGATGGTCCAGCTTGCCTTCGGCATCGGCGATCTGCTGCTCGGCCGTCTGAATCTCGGTCTTGAGCTTCTGGGCGTCGGTGTGTTCGGGCAGGGGAATCACGTGCAGGCTAAGCTTGATGTCGGCTGGCGCGATGACTGCGAAATACACGATGTTGCCGGTCCGGGAGATCTCCTGCAACACGGCGCCTTCGGGAAGCTCCGGCAAGGCGTCTGCCTTGGCTTCGGAGAGAACCATCTGGTAGCCCGCTTCGTGCAGGCGATCCACGTCCTCGATGGCGAAGCTGCCCCAGGGCACGAGCCGGGCCAGCTCGCGGTGGCAGGCATTCTCGTGCTCTTGGGCGTCGGCAATGGCCGCGAAGGCGTGCTCGACGGCAGCAAGGTGTTCCTCGCCTGTTGCGGCAGGCAGTTCAGAGGAGGATTGGGTCTTGCGCGCCTGGAGATGGGAAATGGCCGCGCCATAGCGCTCGATCAGGCGCTGGGCCTCGGCGGTCGGCTCGCCGGTCTGGGCCTCGATGTTCACCACATGCAGTGTCCCAAGGGCCTGCAGTTGGCGGACGGTATCTTCCCGGTCCTTGCCGAGGCAGACGACAGTCACATTGTGCATCCGTTCGATCAACGGTGTCTACTCCGTATTGGCTGGGGTGTTCATGCCGATGCCGCCATGGCTGCATCCCGGATCGCGCACTTGCCCTTGGCAATCTTTGAGCGTCCCACGGCATTGGTCTGCTGGTCACCAAGGTAGATCTGAATGCGGCGGATGTTGCCCTTCGACTCGGGGATCTTGACTTTCTCGAAGAGATTGACGCGTTGGGTGACGACCCGCAGTTCCTGCTCGATGAGGGCGAGTTGCTCCCGCATGGTCCGGGCCCTCAACTCGTACTCGATCATCTTGCGGACGGCGTTCAGCGCGTCATCGTAGTAGGGCGGGGTCGTGAAGAGGTCGTAGGTGACCTCCCGGAAGCGGACGAATTCGAACACGGGGGTGTCGATGCCAGCGATGTTCCGGATGCCAGTATGCCATTCCTCGACTTCCACCAGTTCCCGCAGATCGGCATCGGTCGGGTCGTCGAAGAGGCGTACCCAGGCGTGGATTTTGTGCTGGTAGGATGCTCGATCACGCTCCACCAAGTCAACCGCCTCGCGCACTTGCCGGATCTCCAGCTGGAGCTGCTGCTTTTTGAGCTGCAGGGTCGGCAGGTAGCGTTCGAAACGCTTGAGCGAGTCGCGTTGCGTCTTCAACTCGTTCTTGGTAAGCTTGATCTTGGCCATGCTTGGACCCTAGTCCCCCTTGGGCCAGAACTCGTTGACCATATCGGTCTTGACGCCCACTTCGGTGGGTTCGAAGCACTCCGCGAGGGTCTGCCACCCAAGGTCGAGGGCTTCCTCCAGCGGAATGTTGACGCTGAGGTCCATCATGCGCGCTTCGAAGAGCACGCCGTATTTGAGGAGCTTCTCGTCCCAGGCGCTCATGCGGAAGCCCATGGACTGCTTCTCGACGGACTCGCGGTACTCGGCGTAGAGCCGGATCATGGTGTTCATGATTACGCGATGGTCGTCGCGGGTGTCGCCATTCACCTGCTGCTTGAGGCGACTGAGGGAACCGAAGGGATCGATGCGCCCGTTCACCAGGTAGAACTGGCCCTCGGTGATGTAGCCGGTGTTGTCGGGCACGGGGTGGGTCACATCGTCGCCGGGCATGGTGGTGATGCCCAGGATGGTGATGGAGCCGGCCCCATCGAAGTCCACCGCCTTTTCGTAGCGGGAGGCAAGCTGGCTGTACAGGTCGCCGGGATAGCCTCGGTTGGAGGGAATCTGCTCCATGGTGATGGCGATTTCCTTCATGGCATCGCAGAAATTGGTCATGTCCGTAAGGAGGACCAGGACGCGCTTGCCAGCGACCGCGTAGTTCTCGGCCACGGCCAGAGCCATGTCGGGCACCAGCAGGCACTCCACCACCGGGTCGGCGGCGGTGTGGATGAACATGACGGAGCGGGAGAGCGCGCCGTGCTCGTCCAAGGTGTCGCGGAAGGTGAGGAAATCGTCGTACTTGAGGCCCATGCCGCCGAGGACGATGCAGTCCACTTCCGCCTGCATGGCGATCCGGGCGAGCAGCTCGTTGTAGGGTTCGCCCGCGATGGAGAAGATCGGCAGCTTCTGGCTTTCGACGAGGGTATTGAAGATGTCGATCATCGGGATGCCGGTGCGGATCATGTTCTGGGGGATCACGCGGTTGGCGGGATTCACGGAGGGGCCGCCGATATCGATCAGGTTGTCCTTCAGGACGGGGCCGTTGTCGCGCGGCGAGCCGTTGCCCGAGAAGATGCGGCCGAGGAGGTTCTCGGTGGCGCTGACCTGCATGGGACGGCCCAGGAAGCGGACCTCGCTGTCGGTGGCGATGCCGCGGCTGCCGGCAAAGACCTGGAGCGATACCCGCCCCTTGTCCAGGCGGATCACCTGGGCGAGAGACGTGCCGCGGCTGCTGGTGACCTCGGCGAGGCTGTTGTAGGCAATATTGTCAGCCTCAACGGTGATGACATTGCCGCTGATCTGGATGATTTTGTGATAGAGTTTTCGCATATCTTGTCCTCGTCCGGGGGACGGTGCGGGGCAGCGGGTTAGGCGTCAAGAGCACTCTGGATGAGACGCTCGATAGCGGCTTTGGCGGTAACGAAAATCTCGCCCTTCCCCACCGTGCTATTCCAGTCAAGGAACGCCTGGGTGAGTTTCTGGAAGAAGGAACGGGCATCGGCTTTGTCGGCGAACTGGAAGGCGCCGTCGAGCACGGTCATAACCAGGGCGAAGGCGAGTTCCTGCTGTTCGGCGGGGGACTCGGCGTCGGCCTCGTCGAAGACGTTCTGCTGAAGATAGACGCGGTCGAGGAGTTCGCTCTTGAGGTAGGTCACGAAGTCCTCGGTGGGGGTGCCCTCCTCGCCAACGACCTTCATCATCTGATCGACTTCATTGCCGGCCCGGAGCATGGCTCGTGCCCGCTCGAGGCTCTCGCCCTCGACAATACTGGTGTACTTGCTCCAGCTCTCGAGAGGGTGAACGGCAGGATAGCGGCGGGCGTTGGCGCGCTCGCGGGACAGGCCGAGGAAGCCGCCGACCACCTTCAGGGTAGCCTGGGTGACGGGTTCCTCGAAGTTGCCGCCGGCGGGGCTCACGGAGCCGCCGATGGTGATGGAGCCTTGGGAACCGTCGTTGAGTTCGACCAAGCCAGCCCGCTCGTAGAAGCCGGCCACCAGGGATTCGAGGTAGGCGGGGAAGGCTTCCTCGCCGGGGATCTCCTCAAGGCGACCGGACATCTCGCGGAGGGCCTGGGCCCAGCGGGAGGTGGAATCGGCGAGGAGGAGGATGTTCAGGCCCATCTGGCGGTAATACTCGGCGATGGTCACGGAGGTGTAGATGGAGGCCTCGCGGGCGGCCACCGGCATGGAACTGGTGTTGCAGATGATGATCGTGCGATCCATCAGGCTGCGCCCGGTGCGCGGGTCTTCCAGATGGGGGAACTCACGGAGGAGTTCCACCACTTCACCAGCGCGTTCGCCACAGGCGGCGACGAGGACGATATCGACATCGGCGCGCATGCTCAGTTCGTGCTGCAGGACGGTCTTGCCGGCGCCGAAGGGACCGGGCGTGCAGAAGGTGCCGCCCTTGGCAACGGGGAAGAAACTGTCGATGATGCGGACCTTGGTGACCAGGGTCTCGCGGGGGAAGAGCCGTTCCTTGTAGCAGACGATGGGGATCTTGACCGGCCAAGTCTGGACCATGGTCACATCCCGCTCCTCGGTGCCATTGCTGGCTTTCGCGACCGTATCGCGGATGGTCAGGTCGCCAGCTTCGGCGGCCCAGGTGATCTTCCACTCGCCAGGCCAACTGAAAGGCAGCATGATGCGGTGTTCGTACATGCCTTCCGGAACGGAGCCGACGCTGTCGCCGCTACGCAGCGTGTCGCCCACTGCGGCCTTGGGCGTGTAGGCCCAGGTGCATTCGTAGTCGAGGGGGTCCATGTAGACGCCGCGCTTGAGGAAGAGCCCGGCCTCCTCGGCCAACTGGGGAAGCGGATTCTGCAGCCCGTCGAAGATCTGCGTCAGCAGGCCGGGGCCAAGCTCCACCGAGAGCATCTCGCGGGAGAACTCCACCGGATCACCCACCCGGATGCCGTTCGTGCTCTCGAACACTTGCAGGTCGGCTTCCTGGCCGCGCACCCGGATGACCTCGCTCTTGAGGCGGGTGTCACCCACGGCTACATAGGCCACTTCGTTTTGGATCACGACCGTGTCAAATGCAACACTTACCATGTTGCCGTTGACACCGACGACGCGTCCTACATCTTGCTTTTCGGTCATGGGCGTTTCCACCATCTGCCAGGTCTGGTCATTCGGTCGTGATGCGTCTCTCGGAAGCTTGGCGGAGGCCGACGTCCACCAAGTCGGCAAGGTTGCGGGAACCGGTGTCCCCGTCGAACCTCGCCCATTTCTCGAGGAGCAGGAGTTTGAGCCGGTAGATCACAAGCCGGTCTCGATCGAAGGGATGGCCCGACTCCATGCCCTCAAGTCGCCGCCAGCGCATATGGTCGAGGGCGCGTTCGCGTTCGAGGGGGTCGTCGGACGGGAGGATTTCGTCAAGTTCCTTGCGGTCGGTAGGGAAGGCCCCGGGCTCGTCCCGCAACATGTGCGCAGCTTCCTGCCTTAGGTGGGCGGCACGGGTGTGCACGAGTTGGTTGCGGATGTAGCCGTCCCATTCCACCCAACGGGTTTCGGCATCGCTGGGCGCGAGCTCGGCGCGCGGGATGAGGGAGACGTCTCGCAGGTCTGCGAGGACATCAGCGGGAACCTGTTCTTCGCACTGCGCCAGGAACTCGTCCGACGACATGGACGGCGGGTTGGCCCAGCGGAGAAGGGGGAGGGAACTGATAAGGTAGTAGTAACTGCGGCTCATGTACGCAATACGTCCAGCCCGGTGCGGGCTAGTTCTCCTCCGCGACCACCCCGAGCACCAGCGTTGCCAGGCGCGGGCTGAGGAATGCCGCCATCGTCTCGCCGAGGCTGGCATCGGTGAAGTCGTAGACCACGTCCTGGTCCGAGATCACCAGCTTGAAGCCAGCGTTGATGGTGGGGACGGGGGCCAGTTCGCAACGCTGGGCGAGATCCTCGCCGAGGCTCTTGCCGAGGGCGGCTTGCAGGGCTTCCTGCTGGCCGGGGGGCAGTTGGATCTCAAGGCTACCGTCGCGTTCGGCTTGGAGATAGGTTGTGGCCAGACTGGCAATGATGCCCGCGACGGTGTCCGCATCGCAATGAGCGGCAGCCATGGTCCGGGCGACGTTCGCGACCCGAGTTTCGAGTTGCTCGCGGAGGGAGAGGAGAACATCCCGGGCGGCTTGCTTGAGCGATTGCTCGCCCTTCTCGCTCAGGAGCAGGGCTTCCTGCCGAGCAGCCGCGACTAGGTGTTCGGCCTCGGTCTTGGCCTTGCTGAGGATGGCATCGGCTTCGGTCTGCGCGGCGAGAAGGGCCTGTTCCTTCGTTGCCTCGGCCTGTTCCAAGCCTTCCTGCTGAATTCGTTTGAGTAGTCCCTGAAGCTCGTCAGCCATCAGACTGGAATCCTTGTTCCGCAAGCCGGGTAGGCTTCTGCTATCAGTTTCGTTACAGGAAGCGCTAAATATACTCTGGTAGTGCCCGACTGGCCAGTTGCCACGCGTAAATCCGTGGTTCGTGGTGGCGCTTCTTGAAAGCGGGCGGTCCGTGCGTAGGTTGAGGGGACAACCTGTCCGAACATGAGAACCCGTTCCCCCATGGAAGTTTTCCTCACCCATCGCAATAGCCTCACTGCCCTGTCCACCGACGGGCGGCAGGAGCCGGTCGATCTGCCGCTGGCCGGGTTCGCTCGCTTCGTGGACTTTGTTGCCGGGAGCGGCGCCACGTCGTGCGTGTTGACCGGCGGCGAACCGACGCTCCATCCGGATATCGCGAGCATTCTGGCTCTGGCGCGGAAGAAGAAGGTGGAGCCAGTGGTCGAGACCTGCGGCGTCTTGCTGGACGAGGTCGCCGAGTTGCTGGTGGCGGAGCAGGTGCGGGTCAGTTGGCGTCTCTACCATCCCCGTTTCTACACCGACGAGGAGCGGACCCGAATGTTGTCTGCCGCCAAGCGGCTTGGTCGCCCTGAGGCACCGCTGTGCGTGATTGTATCCGCCAGTGAGGAAGAGGATGACTATCTTTGGCTTGAGGAGTTCCTGAATGCGACGGTGTGCCAGCAGATCGTCCTGCGCAGTCTGCCATCCCAGACCCTGGCCGCGAAGCGTTCGCTGGCGGCGTGGGTGGTGACGGCTGTTCCCCCGATTCTGGAAGCCGGGGGGAAGCTCATTCTCGACTGTGGGCTGCAAGCGTGCGCGTTCAGCGACGAGGCCTATGGTGCCATCGCCCGCCAGGGCGTGGCATTGCAGGGCTGCGCGCCGAGGCCGGGAGTGGGGACGGACTTGCGAGTGTACCACTGCCGGGAGATGGCCGATTTCCCGGGCGCCCCGCTGACTTCCTTCAAGAACATGGATCAGCTCCGTGACTACTTTTTTCGGCGCCACAACGATCTCCAGTGGGACTACCGGTTCTTCCCGGAATGCCCCCCGTGCCCGTCGCTGCGCT
>JABGQJ010000252.1 GCA_018648945.1 Victivallales bacterium | reverse complement strand
GGATGCCAACTGCGCTGACGGAGGCCGGCTGAGTCAGGACCACGTCGAACTGAACCTCGCTCCCCTTGGCGGCCCAATACTGGGTCCGTTCGGGAATGGCCGTGAGCATTGCGGTCAGTTCGGCCACGTTCGAATTCTGGTTGGCCTCGATCCACAATACGTTTCTTGGGAAGGGGTGTGCCAAGGCCAGGAGCTCTGCGCAACGCGACTCCTCGTCCTGCACGAGCGACTGCCCTGCCAGTGCTGCAAGCATGGCAGCCGACACATACCATGTGCCGGCATCGCGAATCGCGGGAGTGGACAGCGCGAAGGGTTGCCCGTTCAGGAGGAACTGCTTGGCACCCTCCTGGAACACAGCCTTCCGTTCGCCGCTGACGATCACCAGCTCCTTGGGCGAGCCAGCGCAGGACAGGCCCGCAAGCGAAGCGACCGCCTCAGCGGGGAGGAGCCAGTTCTCACCCACCACCTTCACCCGCGCGTCCGGCACCAACCGACTGCCCATGAACACCCGGTCGGTCAAGGGCGCCGATGGAGTGGGCATGAAGTCCAGGGCGGCAGTGAACCGGCGGGCACCGGGGAGAGTGGTGGGGTTGATCGCGTAAGGTCCGCCATCGACGACGGCAAAGGCCGTGTGTTGGCCAGCGAGGACCGTGGCATTGAGTGCGGTCTTGCCGTCGGCGCTCTGGATACTCCAGGCCCCCGGTGCAAGCCCGGCGAGCAGGAGTTGCCAGCCCTGCCCTGGCGGTACCTCGACCGTCAGCGGTTCCCCGAGGAGTTTCTCGTTGCGGGGCATGACCACGACTCGATTGGCTAGGGACAGGACAAAGGCGTTCGGGGTCTCGGCTACAGCGACGGGCAACTCGGGCGCGTCTTCGCCCGCCATGGTCAGCACGGTGAGGAAGGTCTCCTGCGCGCGGGCGGTCTTGGCGGAGAACACAACCCGGTGCCCTTTGCCTTCCGGCGCGTTCGGCTTCGGGGCCTCGAACACGGTTCCGGCGACGCTGTTTGCCATCTTGCCGCTGAGAATCTCCAACTCGCGGTGGGTTGGGCGGGGGCGTAGCATGCGGATGTTCACCTTGCCCGTTAGGCCGAGGGCGGACTGGTGCAGCACGACGCCTTCTGCGGTCCGTTCTGGTGGGTTCAGCGCATTGATCTGCCAGCGCTTCTCGAATTCTGGTTTGGCCGTGGTCAGCGCGTCCAGCACAATCAGCACGGCTGGCGTCTGCTCGTTGTCGAGATTGAGGAAGCAGAAGCTCCGCACGTAGCTCCTGATCTTGTCGCTATAGGCCGATTTCAGATCCACGGCGAAATGGCTGAAGAAGGGGCGCTGTGCGTGCGGCCCGACGCTGCTCGACAGCACGGTGCCGTTGGCGAACAAGGGGTTGCTGGTGGTCTGCTCGGGAGTCAACGGGCAGGAGCGGACGAAGCGGGCGCCGCCGTCATTGGTTGTGGTGCCCCGGAACTTCTCTGCCGGGTCCACCACGAAGAGCATGCTGTGGGCGACCGACCGCTTGCAGAAGTTGCTGTCGTAGGGAGTGCCATAGAAATGGTACTGGCCGAGATCGCCGGACTGGAAGCCACGATAGTAGATCTGGAAGGCCCCGGCATCCGCGTGCTGGTGATTGCCGAAGTTGTAGCCGCCGCCCTTCATCTCCACCACCACATCGGCGGCGTTGCGACCCATGTTCCAGCCCGTACGGGCCACCATGCCGCCCAGGATTGGGCCGTAGTCGATGGTCTGGGGAAGCTCGTCCAGGCCTTCCGCGGGAACCAGGCCGGGGTCGTTGAGCAGCAGGATGGGGATGGGATCACCCTTCATGCCCCCCTGGCGCAGGAAGTCCCATTTCACGACGGGATTGCCGGTGTAGGCGTAGTTCAGCAAGGTGGCGGCACCCAGGTTTGCGGGACGGGAGTCGGAGAAGCCGTCGCCATCGCGCAGCACGCGGTGCCCGGGCACGCGCATGTAGAGCCAGCCCCGGTAGACATCGCCGATATTGTCGTCGAACACCGGCTTCCCGGCCATGCGCCGCATAAGCCAAGCGGCATGCAAGTCCCAACTGTAGCGGAACGGGCCGTAACTCACGCCCTGATTGTGGCGCGGGGACTGGTACTCGAAACGGCGCATGGGCACCAGTTCCTCCAGAATCCGGTAGACGCAGTATTGGTAGGGAACCGGGTCCTCGCTATAGATGGCGATGGACATGGCGAGCAGGTCGCGGTTGACCTGTGCCTCGTTGCCATGGCCGTTGACGATCATCTGCCGGAAGGGCGGCCAGCCGATTTCCATGTCGTCCGCCAGGCGCATCAGGTTGGTGCGGATGCTCTCCCGGTCGGCAGGGGTCATCAGGTCGTAGCACCAGTCGTAGACCAGCGATCCGGAGTAGATGGCCCGACCGATCTCGCGGGTGATGTCCAGCAGATTGCCGAACTCGACGGCGGCGAGGTAGTCGCGCATGAGCCGGACGGCTTCGGCCCCATGCTCGCGCTCCCCGGCCATCAGGTACACGAACGCCTTGTTCACGGCAGCGGATTCCAGCCCACGGTCGTGGCGGATCTCGGTGCCTGGCTTGATGGTCAGCGTCACCGGCTTCGCGGCCCGCTCGCGCACCTTGGCCCAAAGGGGGGCGTTCTCCCCCCGGTCAAGATTGGCGCGCACCTGCGGCAGCGAGGTCTCGTTCACCCAGAGACGGGGTCGTGAAGGCGGAGGCGCAACGCCGGGTTTGTAGGCCTTGACGGCATCGGGCACGGCCGGAGGCACGTAGGGGAGAATCTGTAGACGATCCAGACGGACGCCTTCCGGCAGCCAAACAGCGATCTCCTGCTCCTTGCCATTGAAGTCGAACTTGCCGAGGGTCTGCGAGCAGCTTGTCGGCCTGCTCCAGGGCACGAAGACGACGCGCTGGGTTGGGCGTCCCTTACCGATGGCGAGCATGAGGTAGAGGGAATCGTACTTGCCCTTGGCCCGGCGCATGGTCTCGGTGCCCTTGGCGTCCGTGGCGGCGTGGGTACGGATCAGGTAGCGCCCGGACTGAGCAGCGGTGAAGGCAAATACCAGATCGGGAGCCGTCTCGGGTTTGCCCACGTTCGTGCTCTGGGCGTCCTTGAGCGCCACCCCCTGTTTGCTGGCAAAGTTCGACTGCTCGAAGACCGCGGCTCGGGCGGGATCGATCCGTGCTGCCTCGGCTTCGAGGGTCACATTTGGGATGGGCTGGGACATCAACTGCTGGCTCTTCGGCATGGCGGCAAACTCCTTCTTGTCAACGGCACGAATCCAGACGTCGTCCCAGCAGGTCGTTCCCGGCATCAGCCAGTTGAAGACCTGCAATTCCACCCGTTCGGCTCCGGCGGGTACGGGGTACACCTTCTCGCCCGTCTTGCTCCACGCCGCGCTGGGCGGAAAGAAGCCCTGGCGGAGGCCGAGTTCGCGCATCTTGCCATCCCTTGTGCCATAGAAATGGACGCGGAAGCTAGCCCCCCGTCCGCGCCCCTTGACCAGCCCTGCCGTGCGGTACCAGCCACCGGCGGCGACAAAGGGCGTGCCGGCCGGCAGCGGGCCAGCGGCCCGCCAAGCGATGCGTTCGGTATTGTCACGGCTTTGCAGGGCGACATAGCGCTCGCCCCCATGGGCCTTTCCCGTCTCCAGCCGGGCCACCCCGCCGGTACGGAAGTTGATCGGTGCCCACTTGGCGGGACGGCCGTTGGCCACCTCCTCGAAGCCGGCGTTCGGCAACAGGTTGGTGGTCTGGGCGGAAAGCGTGCCGCCGACGAGAATGGCGAGAAGGGCGGTTGTCCAGTGCATGGGAGAACGCAAGGTCATCTACTCCAGATAAGGCTTCAGTTGCACGAAGTTGAGGACCAGTTCTTCGCCGGGAGTTGCCGCTGCGTCCGTGAAGGTGAGCTTCTGGGTGGCGGCGGTGGCACGGAAGACGATGCGGTGCAGGTTGATTTTGCCCAGGTGTTCGGGCGCGTGCCGACGGTGGTTCTTGCGCCGGTCGATGTGGACGAAGGACCGTTTGGGAAGAATCTCGACCCCCGGCAGCTCGGCGGCGATGCCATACTTCCGAGGATTGTGCTTCTTCTCGGCGAGGTCCTTGCGGTCGGCGGTCACGAACTGGAGGGAATAGGCCTTGCCCACCACCAAGCCCTGCATGGTCTGACTGATGCGGTTGGGCTTGCCCGGGTCGCGAGTCATCACGCAGACCGTATCACCCGCCTTGTGGCCGCCCCACCTGCCTTGGACCTTCTTGGCGTAGCCTGGGATCGTGGCCGTCTGGATGCTGCCTTCGGTGGCCGGGGCTGTATCCCAGCCTTCGAGATCAGCCGCGAAGTCCGGGTTTGCCACAAACCCGGGATTGTAGGTGAAGCCGTAGCGTTTGGAGAGCATCTCCTTCTTGCCTTCCACCGCATAGTGGCGCATCAGGAGGAAGGACCAGCGCACCAGCTCTTCGTCGCCATAGTAGGTGCCCCAGTAGCCGGTGGCCGCCAGGTTGGCGAAGACGGGATCGTTGGCAATCCGGTTCACCTGCATGTCCAGGAAGTACTTGAAGTCCACCGCCGGATTGTGCTCCAGGGAGATGATGGGCATCTGGTTGAAGTTGCCGAAGATGATCCCCGTGCCTGCAGCGGCGTTGGGGAAGTAGGCGTTGAAGCAGCGCATGGTCTCTGCCAGCTTGCCGTCCAAGTAGGCCACTGCGGCTCGCTCGTCGGGCTGGGGATGGCAGTAGGCCTCGAACAGCATCCGCCCGCGGCCACCGGAGGCGTTGAGGCAGGCGGACATGAAGTCGGTGTGCAGCGAGGGAATCGCGGGCTTGCCGACGATCCAGGTGTAGATCAGGCGGTTCTCGGGGTTGGGCAGGCCCCAGAGCGCCTTGGTGTAGTTATCGATCGTGGTCCGGCCGAAGAACAGCTCGTCACTGGTGAACCCGTCGTACTGGGGCTGGGTGAAGCCCGCGTGTTTCGCCATGCGTGCACGCACATCGACGGGATCGCTGACGGGCGCGACGTTGAAATTGGCCAGCCATTTGAGGCCAAGGGCCTTGGCTTCGGGGAGGGCCTTGCCGGGCAGCTTGCCACCGTTGAGAGTCGTGACCGCTGGCAGGATGTGCTGCTTCATGAAGTCCCAGCCGTAGCTGCCGTTCTCCTTGACGTAGGAGTTGTTGCACGGGGGATAGTTGAAGATCTCGGCGATGGAGCGCACGATCAGGCGCCCGGCAACGGGGTTTCCCGCAACGGAGATGCGGTGAGGGCCGGCAGGCAGCTCGCGGAACGCTTCCAGCCGCGCGGTGGTGGCGGTGATCACCGGAGCACCACCATCGATGGTGACCGTCAAGTCAGCGCCGGGCGCACTGGTCTGGAGGGCGACAAACACCCAGCCGTCGCGCGGATTGACGAAGGAGAACGCCTGTGGGGTTGGCGCCTTCGCAAGCGGCTGGTCGAGGACCGTGGCCACGAGATTGTTCAAAGGGCGGATGTTGCTGCGGTCGATGACGGGGAGATCGACGATGCGCACCGGATAGCTGGCTTCCGTGATCGCCTCTTCGGCACCGCGCTGGCGCAGGACGGCTTCCAGAGCGTAGGCACCGACAGGCAGTCCGGCGAGACTGGTGACGACCTTCCCCTCCTTGATCGCCAGCGTCTGCTGCGGAATCCGGTTGCCCCCGACTGTGACCACGCACTCATAGGCTTCCGGCTTTTTCGGGAGGGTGCCGAATACGCGGAGGGTCAGTTCCGGGTTGGACCGGGGAATCCGGCTGAGCAGCGGCCGGATGGGGACCAGCCGAGGGGCGGCGACGAGGGACGCTTGCGACGAGGACCCCTTCAGTGCCGCCTCGCTGATGGCCTCCAACTTGAGATCGGCAAAGTGCATTTCGCCGGTCAGGCTGGCCGCGTACATGGCCACGCCGTATTCCCTGTTACTGGAGGGGAATAGCTTGAAGGTCTTCTCCATGAGAGTCCAGTCCGAATCGGCCGGCAGCTCGTTGAAGCCGGTGGCGGATGTCCAACCGTTGTTGTGGATGACGAGGCCAGCGTGGCCACTTTTGAATCCCTTGGTCTTGATCCAGGCGCTGAGCTTGTACGTCTCCCCTGCCACCAGGACCAAGCCCTGCTGACGCATGCTCACCACGCCGGGCACCCTGCCATCGGCATGGAGGACGATGGCCGCCTTCTGCCCTTTGGGGCCGCCGCCTCGGCGGCAGCTCACCTGCTGCGCGGAGGAGGCGTTCCAGAATACCGGCAGATCAGTCTGCTCGGTGTTGAAGGCACCGTTGATCAGCAGGTTTTCACCCTTGGCCACGGCGGCGACCACGACGAGGGGAAGGAAGGACACGGCAAACCAGGCAAGGAAGCGCTTCATGTTCGGTTCTCTCCAAAGTGGTGTCGCTGGGGACAAGAGCTGGGATACGCGCAATCTGAGGTCCTACTGCGCGCGTTTACCGTAGTCGCTGCCACGCAGGCTGTCCTGGCACGACTGCCGCCAAGTCTCGACGGTCTGGCGCAGGCGTTGCACAATGTCGGGGTGTTGGGCCGCGAGGTTGGTCTTCTCGCCGGGATCGTCGATCAGATCGTACAGCTCGTAGGTCTTGCCCTTGTCCTTGCTGTAGATCTTGTAGCGATTGCCGGTGAGGGACACTTGGTTCCTGGACTCGAAACCGATGGGGTTCGGGCGATCGGAGAGCTGGCCCTGAATCGCGGGTAGCAGGTTCATCCCATCGTAGGGACGGGTCTTGCCCTCGGGGATGTCGTGCCCGAGGGCAGCTAGCACGGTGGGGAAGTAGTCGCTGGTGCTGCACGGCATGGAGACGGTGCGAGCCTTCTTCACAGCCTTTGGCCAGACCATCAGGCCGGGCACGCGCACGCCGCCTTCGTACAGGCTCCGCTTGCGACCGCGCAACCCACCGGTTCTGCCAGGGGCGGTGTTCTTGCCCTCGGGACCGTTGTCAGAGCAGAACCAGAGCATGGTGTCGTCCGCGACTCCGAGGTCGGCAAGCTCCTTGCGGAGGCGCCCCATCTGCTCGTCCATGGCAGTAATGCAGCCATAGTAGTCCTTGTGCTTCTCGTAGCCGTCGGTATAGGGCGGCGCCGAGACGACGGGCAAGTGGGGCGTATGGAACCAGATCACCGCGAGGAAGGGGGTGCCCGCCTTGCTTGCCTGTCGGATGAAAGGCAATGCCTGGTTCATGATCAGCACGGAGTCGTCGCCGCGGACGTCCTTGGACGGCACCATCTCCTCCGTTCCGGTCCAGTAGTGGGTGCCGTAGGTGTCGTACTTGCCGGGCTTCCAGTAGGTGGGGACCTTTGATTCCGTCGAAAAACAGACATCGAAGCCGTTCTGCCAGGGGGGTGAGTAGTGCTTGGTCTTGCCCGGTCGCCCCCGGTTCGCGTCCTTGGTCTTGGTGGTCAGCGTGCCCAGATGCCATTTGCCGAAGTGCCCAGTGGCGTAGCCGAGCGGCTTCAGGGCCTCCGCCAGAGTTACCTCTTCCTGCTTCATGCGCCCGGTGTTGGCGTAGGGGATGCCGATGCGGTAGGGATGTCGCCCGGTGATGCAGCTGGCGCGGGTCGGGGAACAGACGGGGGCACCCGCGTAGAATCGCTCAAAGCGGATGCCGTCCTTCGCCATCTGGTCCAGATTCGGCGTGCGGAGAACGGGGTGGCCGTTGTAGCCAGTATCCCCCCACCCCTGATCGTCGGTCATGCAGAGGATGACGTTGGGCCGGCGCTTCGCCTCGGCGGCAAACCCGATCTTCGGCAGCAGGGCGCTGCCGACCAGCAAGGCGTTTGCCGTTAGGAATTCTCGGCGGCTGGTTGCCTGCATCGTTGTCTCCTGCGGGACCGTTTGCAGAAAAGGCCGATCAGCCTACTCGAATTGGCTCTTGAGAGCCCAGAGGCCGAGCGCGGGATTGCTGATATAGAAGATCTCCTCGCCATCCGGCAAGGTATTCATGCCATCGACCAACTCATCCGGGTTGTAGCGGGCCATCATCTCGTCCAGGTCGCCGGCGATGAAACCGACGCTGTCGATCTCCTCCTTGGTCATGTCCGGGCCGGGGCAGTAAGTGATCCGGAAACGGCCTTCGCTGGAGCCATGGATGAGGTGGGCGGCAGCGCTGAGGTTGTTGCCGATATCCTCGTTCTCGTCCACGGCCTTGAGCGTGTCGGGAGTGCCGCGGTAGCCGTACTTGCGGATCAGGCGGTCGATCTCGGGATCCTCGCCGAACTGCTTGAGACCGGGGGCCAGCACGATCAGATCGCCATCGTCGGCGATCACCATGCGGGTGCGGTAGACGCTCTTGTTGCCGAGCCAGGTGCTCTTGAACTCGTGGGGGTCGAGATAGACGACCACTTTCTTGAGCGGCGCATCCATCAGGTCCAGATTCACCTTCTGGCTGAGGAGCGCACCTTCGCTGAAGGTGTCCATGTCATCGCCCACGTAAAGCCCGCGCATGGCCATCTCGCCGGTGTCCTGGTCCTTGCTCATGACCGTGAGCACGTACATTAGGGGCAGCTCGGCGAGGAAGGTGTCGACGCCGTAGTTGAAGACGCGGCGCACGGGGGTATCGATCCGCCCCATGATGCGTTCCATGTTGTGGCAGGCACCGAGGAAGTGGCTCTTGTTGATCATGTCCGGGCCACCGACGCCGACCATGATGTTCTTGCTGTAGTTGGCCATGCCAACCACCTCGTGCGGCACGATCTGGCCGATGGAGAGAATCAGGTCGTAGCCGGCCAGCAGGATCTTGTTGACCATCGCGTCGATGGAGTAGTCGAGCCGTCCCTCGGACCATTCGGAGACCAGTTCGCCGGGGATCTCGCCCAGGGAGACCACCTCGTTGCGCCAGTCGTGCTCGATGAAGCGGTCGAGCGGGATGTCCGGCCCGAACATGTGCCGAATCTCTTCCTCGGTCATCGCGAAGTGGGTGCCCAGGGCGGGGATGATGTCGATCTCGGCCGTGGGCGAGAGCATCTCGTAGAGCATGGCGGTGAGCACGCCAGCATTGGAGTTGAAGCGGGTGTAGTCCGGCGGGATGATGAGGATCTTCTTCGGGCTGCCGCCGATCTTGGCCACGGCCTCTTCGAGAATGCGGCGTTTGTCGGCATCGGTCAGGGCGAGGGTCTCGCCCGCGAGTTTGGCAATGGTAGACATGGGTGGGAAGGCTCCGGAATATGGGGATGGGTCGCCAGTCGCGACCGGTGTTCAGTGCATCATGACACCTTAGCACACACCAGCCGTCCGGCAATAGCGGACGGGTTGACCCGCAGGCGGGCGAGACTACGTTCTGCGCACCAGAACACGGAGAATGCCCCATGCCCCCGGCCAATGTGCTTGTTCTTGACTTCGATGGCGTCCTCTGCGCCAGCGCGCAGGAGACCGCAGTCAGCGCCTGGCGGGCCGGGCAGCGGTTCTTCCCCGAGTGGTCCGGCCCGGAGCCCAGCGACGAGGCCATTGCCGCGTTCACGGCGGTTCGCCCGATCCTCGAAACGGGGTACCAATCCATCCTGCTGATGAAGCGCATCGTGGACGGGGTCCCGGTCGACGAGATCCGGGCCTTTGGATCCGCCGCCGCCGAGGAGTTGGTCGCGACCCTCGGCCTGGAGCGCACAGAACTGATTGCCGCCTTTGGCGGGGCGCGGGATGCCTGGATTGAGGCGGACCTGCCCGACTGGCTCTCCCGCCATGGCTTCTTTCCCGGCACGCTGGAGCGCGTGCGCGAGCGGCTGGCAGCCGGCACGCCGGTCTTCATCGCCACGACGAAGCAGGAGCGCTTTGTCGAAGCGTTGCTTGCGGGCCAGGGCATCGAACTCCCGACCGAGCGCATTTTTGGCCTGGATGCCAGGAAGAAGAAGGAACAGGTCCTGCGGGAACTGTCAGCGCAGTTCCCCGAGAGTCGCCTGCATTTCGTGGAG
>JABGQJ010000251.1 GCA_018648945.1 Victivallales bacterium | reverse complement strand
CATCCGGAGGAATCCCATAGTAGGGCATCGTCACGTCTCTGTCCGCATAGGGCGGGATCACCGGGGATCGGGCAATCAGGGCGCGCCCAGCCGCTTGCGCATGTACGCGTCCGCCCGGACCGCAGCTTCGCCGCCCCCCCCGGACACGCCGTGGGTGCCGCCCTTGATCACGTGCAACTCCACCGGGACACCGGCCTTCTTCAGGGCGGCTTCAAGGACCCGCGCGTGCTCGATGGGCACCACCCGGTCGGCATCGCCATGCACGATGAGCACCGGTGGATCGTCGGGGCTGACGAAGCTCACAGGCGAAACATCCTTGATGCGGTCGGCCGCCATCTCGCTGGCCGGGGTTCCGGGTTTGTAGCCGATCAGTTGCCGGTAGGCGGGATGCCCGTGCGCAATCCGGCTCAGCAGGCGCCAGTCCGTGGGCCCTGCGAAGGGGATGGCGAACAGCACCCGCGAGCTCTGCCGTTCCACCGGGTCCTTGGAGGCGGCTTCCGCCTCGTCGTCCTGCAGCGCCATGTACGCGGCCAGGTGCCCACCCGCCGATCCGCCCGTCACCCCGATGCGCTTGGGATCGATGTTCCATTCCTTCGCATTCTGCCGCACGAACTGGATGGCTCTGGCACAGTCGTCAACCTGGGCGGGATGCACGGCCACATTGGTGAAGCGGTACTCCACCGACACCACGGTGAGCCAACCCTCGGCATGCGCCTTGCGCAGGAAGCCGGGCACGTGCTTCTTCGATCCTGCGCGCCACCCGCCGCCGTGAATGAACACTATGGCCGGCGCCGGTTCCGCGGACTTCGCCAGGTACAGGTCCAGCTTCTGCGACGCGTGACTGTCGTCGTAGGGGATGTCCCTGCGGATCCCTTCCGCGCCCCGGGCGCAGCCAACGACCAGCAGGATCACGGACAACGCACGTGACGTCAACCCACTCATACTCCCTGTAGCCATTCTCATCAGCCAATGTCCTCCTTATTCAGTCGTGAGGCCAGGAGTGATTCCACAGGTTCTCGATGTCCCTCCGGGGACTGTCACCCCGGCGGTCCACGCCAAGGTACACCCCGTGCGCACGGGTGCCAAGCCGGAGGGATTCACCACGACCTCCGCTGAACGGGACGAGAGACACGCTCGTTCGGTCCGTGGCGGGGGAGAACTCGGAGCGGCCATTGGCCGTGACCAAGCGAACGCCCAACTCCGAGCACCCAGTCGCCGCCGCCTCTGGTCTGTCAGTTGCTGCCGGTCATCAAGCCGATGCCCCAGTTCAGCAGCAGACCAACAACCACGCCAAAGCCAAGAACGGATTGCACCCGACAGAGGCGGGCGGGGATGTGGACACAGCGGGCGCGAATGCAGTACAGCCGGTAGCCGGCCTGCCAGAGAAGGAAGAGATAGAACACGAAGCCCAGGCGGTGAAAGCCCAGAGATTCCCTGAAACGGCCGTGGGTCAAGGCAACGAAGGAACGAGTAAGCCCACACCCTGGACAGAGGGTGCCGAACCACTCGCGACTCAAGCAGAAGCCAGGCATGCTCAGGCCCAGGAATGAGACGTGTGCCTGGTCGGGACAGGACATGAAGGCGGGCAAAACGACCAGGGAAAGGCAGATGCACAGGTAGGCCCAATGGGTTGAGGGGTCGCGGAGGTCGGCCTCCGAGACATAGAACCAGGCAATGACTCTGCGCACCGCGCGGGTGCTCCTCCACGCGGGCCTAGCGGGCGTACCATGGAGCGTTTCCTTCACCCCGCTGCCGACTCGGTCTCGTCGCTGGTTTCCCCGGCTTGATCGACACACGTCCGGCAAGCGTATCCCAAAACCCCATCCACTTCCGCCCGGACCGCGTGGCCAACACAGGTCGCGTTCCCGCACGCATCACACGTGATCAGGCAATCCTGGCAGAAATCGAGCGAGCAGACGCTGCAGGTTCCGGCATCGGTACGACAGACGGACTTGCCGCAGCCAGGGCATTTGCGGACGCACTTCCCGCAGACACTCTTGCCACATTCCCCGCAGGCATAGAGCGAACACTGTAGGCAGACGAGTTCGCCGCAGGAGGGACACGGCATCGAGCAGTCTTGGCAGACGACGTGCCCGTTCACGCAGGCCACGAGGTCCGCGCCGCCGGTGGCGCCGCAGTTCGCGCAACTGGTGCCTGCCGCCTTGAGAGTACCATCCGCGTGCCGCCCGAGAATCCCGCTGCTATCCACCAGACTGGTGAAGTCGTACTCGTCGAGAGGGACGGCCCGCTGGTTCATCTCAACCCACTTCGCGGCTTCGCCATTCAGCGGGCTTCTGATGTTGTATGACTGGAAAACAAGCATCTCGGCAATGCGAACGATGAGGTTAGGCAGGGACTCCCCGGCCGCCCAGTGATCCCCGATGCAGATGGCGTGAGGGGCGATGTTGGGATGGAAGACCGGAGTCAGCATGCGGCACTGCGGGCTCATTCTGGGGTAGGCATGAGTCAGACTGACCTCGGCAACGAAATGGTTGTGCTGACGGACGGTCTTGGTCGCGGCGTCCATCTGGAGGCTCGGCACGAAGAATTCGAACTGGTATTTCTCGGGCGGGTCCCCGATGGTGTCGAGGAGGCGGATTCTACCGTCTCCCGTGAAGGCGGCCCGGATGCGCTCGTAGTCGGCATTGAGCCGACGCAGTCGTACGCTCATCATTCAGTCCCTTCCGTGTCCGTTTCAGGAGCGGCTTGTTCCGCGGCGATCAGGCCGCTTTGGTTGTCGGCCTGCAGGAGGTCTACCACTGACTGTGCAGAGATGGCGAAGCTGAGCCCCTCGGCATGGGCCTTGTCCTGCGTCCACGTGTTGATGCCAACCAGTTCCCCGCGCATGTTGTAGAGTCCGCCGCCACTGTTCCCCTGGTTGATGGGTGTCTGGGTCTGATAGACGGTGACTTCCCGGTTGTCAAGCATCTCCTGGCGAACGGCGGAAATGACGCCTTCGGTATAGCTCCAATAGAGCGCCATCGGGTTGCCGACGGCAAAGACGTGTTCCCCCTGCTTGGGGGGCAAGGTGGCAGGCCGGACAGCGAGGTCGGCCGAGAGGGTCAGCGCCTCGCACCTGATGATCGCCAGATCGACGGTACCCGTCGCCTGCCACTGGACCTCCGCATCGCTCTCCTCGCCGTTGTGGAAGAGGACGCGCAGGCGGCCACCATCCCCCCCCATCTCCACGACATGCTTGTTGGTCAGGATGTGGACGGCCGTGCCGGGGCGCTGCATGATGACGCCGGAACCGACCCCGGACTCCGAGAAAAGGCCACCCACGCTGGTGATGACCACATTGGCGCGCATGGCGCGGGCCCTGGGCTCCGGCATCTGTTGTAGTGCCTCTTCGGACGGCATGCTGCGGTTGGCAGTGAGCCTGACCTTGTGCTGGCCTCGGTTTTGCACCCCCACCCGCCCCACGCTCAGAATGGTCATCAGAAGCAGGCAGGACGACACCAGAATGCTGCCGGCAGCCAAGCCGCGACCATGGACCTTCGTGCCGTTGGCGATGGCGACGAGAGACAGAACGCCGAGGACGAGCCCGGCCATCCCCGACGCGATCCCCCCCAGCAGCGGGGCCACCCGATGCATCGACACGCCCATGATCAGGGAGACGCAGGACAGGGCGACAAGGCCACAGGAGAGAACTCCCATCCGGCTTCGCCGCGCTGGTTTCGGGGGCAGGTGGTGCTCGATGGGATGGGGCGTCCAGGGCTTCCGGCTGGCTGGCGGCGGCGTGGCGTTGGCGGCCTCGCCCGCGGTGATCACCAGCTCTGGCGCCATCGTTGCCGGATCGCGATGGTCCGTGACGCTGCACGCATAGGAGGAGCAACCGGACGCGTGATGCCAGCAGGTTTCGTGCTGAACCGCAGCGCACTTCCGGCAGGAAACGACCGACTGCCCAGTCTCGATCGACTCCTGGCAGGCCGGACAAGTCGTGCCCGAGTGGAATTGGTTTGCCGGGACAGGCGGTGAGCAGTCAGTCAAACTCATGCGTGGGCATCCAGGTCTGGTGAGCAGGCATTTCGGATCCTTCCCCCGAGTCACTCATCCATCGAAGGCGAAGCAAAGCAGGCCGATGAAGGACAGCAGGCAGGAGACGCAGAAGGCACAGATCACAAGCATCTTCAGAGCGGGGGGCAGGCGCTTGTGCTCCATGCCAAAACAGGAGGCGGAAAAGAGGAACTTGGCGGTCACCATTGCCATGATGGGGGACAAGAGCCCAGTGGCGGAGAACAGGAAGATGAGGATCACTTGGTTGCGTGCCTTGAGCGCCTCCTTGCCTTCGTACTCCCGCTCGGCGTAGGTCCCCGCCGCCATCGCCTCCCGGGTGTTGAAGGTGGCACCACAGAACCGGCACTTCACGGCCTTCCCCTTGATCTTCTCGCCACAGGCCGGACAGGATTTGTCCTCGTTCCAGGCCGCTGCCACCCCATTATGGACGGCTGGATCGGGTTTGGTGGTCTGCGGGGCGCTGGGACAGCCGTACTGGGCGCACCCCCCGTTCTCCTGCCAGCATTCCGCATGATAGGGAAGCGAACAACTGGGGCAGCACACCACCTCCTCGCCCGCCAGGATATCGGTCTGGCAGACCGCACAGAATTTCCCGGCCAAATCGGCCCCGGCCACTCTCACGTCAGGTTTCTTCATATGGTTCCACCGCTGCGTTGCATGGTCCGGCTTCTACCTCGCCGCCGCTCTGATCATCGCAAGAACAGCCTGCACCACCAGGGAGATCATGAGCAGCTTCCAGCCCTTCTTCTTCCCCTGGCAGATCCAGACAATGCCCACGATGCAGGCGATGCCGCTACAGATCACGCCCAGGGCGATCTCGCCGCCGGTAAGCGCTTCGTCGTCGCTGCCGCTGGGCTCCGGCTTGCGATCCTTCTCGTCCTGGAACTCGCCACAGAACCGGCACTTCCTGGCTCTGGGCAGAATCAGCTCGCCACAGAACCGGCACTCCTTCGTGTCACCCGACTCCGCCTCTGGGGGCGCGGAGGACCCAGACGACGACGACGACGGGAGCTTCTTCAGGCCCAGGGGCGCATCCTTGAGGCCGATGACCGTCTCGTCGGCTGAGCGGGCCCGACATTGGGGAGACGGGCAACCGCCTTCTCCCCAGCAGGATTCGTGCAGAGTTTGCCCACAGACCTGGCAGTTGTGGACGTCTTCCCCAAAGAGGATCGCCCCCCGGCATTTCGGGCAGACGCGTCCATCCAGCAGCCGGTTGGCCTTCATCCGCTCGGGCAGTTTGGGGGATGCCGTGGCCGCAGGGGTCTCCGACACCGGGGACGACGCGGCCGTTTCGGCTCCTCCGTCATCCGGCCCGACCAAACGGAATTCCCCCCCGCAGGAGGGACACTCCAGCTTCACGCCAATGTGTTCGTCATCGCAGGAAAGGCTGATCCCGCACATCGGGCACTCGATCGTGTTCACCGCCATCTCGAACCTCCTATCCTCGTACGCGTTCCTGATACCGTAGAACAGTATCCCCCAAGGCGATCACGTCGCCCGGCTGGAGGATGTGCTTATCTACCTGCCGACCGTTGACGCTGGTGCCGTTGGGGCTGCCACCGTCGCTCAGAAGATAACGGCTTCCGCTCTTGGCCACGGTCGCGTGCTTGGGGTCGATGGCCGGATCCTTGAACAGGTACACATCGCATTTGGGCGCCGAGCCCAGGATCATGGGGGACTTGAAGATCACGAACTGCTTCCCGGCCAACGGCCCCTGGAGCATCACGAACCATGCATCCTTGCTGATATTCTCGAAGAGACCGACGAAGAGGCCAACCAACGCCCCAACGGCAACGATGCCGATGCCGCGGCTAAGCGCCCCGTCGCCGACATTGCTGCTCAGGAAGCGAGATACGGGGTCGAACAGCAAGCCACCCAGCAGGCCGCCGACCATCCCGCCCGCGAGCCCGTTCAGCGTCAGCTTCTTGGACTTCAGGGCGACTCCCAACCCCAGCCCGGCCCCCATGCTGACCACACACCAAGCCAGGCCGCGACCGCAGGCGAAAAGGAAGAACGCGATGCCGCGGAGGGGGAACTCCCCCTCCGGCACCATGTCGAGACCGCCCTGGATGCTGACGGCCAGCCCACTGGTCATGCCAAACAGGATGTCGGCGACCACGGTGGTGACCACGGTTGCTCCCAGGCCCACGCCCAACCCGATGATGCCGCAGGTGGCCGCCTGGCCGAAGTTCCGGTTCGCGATCCCGTATACCGCACCTGCGGCCAGACCCAAGCCGCCCGCCACCGGCCCGAATAGCAGGTAGTCGCTCACAAATGGGATGGCCAGCCCTCGCGCGCCGTCGTCGAAGAACGGCTCCAGCGAGAGCCACACGACGAGCGCGGCCAGGGACGAAGCCACGGCATAGTAGAAGATCGGGTTCAGGTAGAGCGGCGTGGGGACATCATCGACGAACTTCGCATCCGAGCGCGTCAGGGACTTCTCGAGGTTCACAACCTCGTCGACGTGCGGGTTCTTCAGTTCGTCGCTGGTAATGACAATGTCAGGCATGGGCTAGTCTTCCTTCTTCGGTGCCTCGGGGCCCTTCTTCTGCGCTGTCGCCGGGGCCTTCTTCGGGGGGGCCTTGGGTGTCTTCCCCTTCGTGTTCTGCGACGGGTAGAGGGATCGCATCAACTCGGGCATCGCCTTCCGGAGCGCCTCTTTGTATCTTGGCTCGATTTCCAGAATGCGGCCGACAAGTTGGCGAACCATGGCGGCGTCCGGTCGCGGCAGCTCTTCCAGCTTGGCAGCCTTGGCCCGGTACAGAACTTCCTGCACGCGCAACATGTAGATATCGACGATGTACATCTTGAGCTCGTGGGCAGCCACGTTCGCTGCCTCGACTCGCTCGCCCAGGTGTTGCCGCCGTTTGGCAAGCTTGGCCAGGCTCTTCCGGAAGGTCCCGCGGTCGCGCGCGACGTAGTCCTTCTCGTAGCTGGCGAGGACCTGCTCGACCGCCAGCAGCGTCTTCGCCTGTTCGTCCTCGCCTGCCTTCTCCGTAGCCTGGCGCACGGCGGCCACCTTCTCCCGGACCTCTCCCAGATCCTGAGCCGCAGCACTGTTGATGCCGGCAAACTCCATCAGGCTGTAGAACTCCGTCTGCAACGCCTGCAACATCGCCTTGCGCGTCAGGCTGTATCCCCAGAACACCCCGAATGCGACGCAGAGAACCGCCAGCACGATCAGGCTCTTGAACCCGGGAAGAGGCGGCTGCGGATCCTCTGGCCGGAAGTGGCCGACAGTCTCGACAGACACGTTCTCCGGCGTCTCGCTCTGCCCGTTGCCCCCATTCTCGAAGGGTTCGGCTCCCCCCGTTGCCAGGCGCACCTCTCGGTCGCCCACCCAGTAGCGCTGCAGGGCGGTGATCTTGCCGTCCACCCAGCCAAAGCACCCCTCCTGCTTCGTCTTCGTTTCGAGAACCACGGCGATCTGGTAGGGCGCGTTGAAGAAGTTCTCCTGGATGAACGTGTCCATGCCGGAGAGAAAGACGCCGAACCCCGGATGGGTATGGAACCAGCCAACGATCCGGGCCGTGGGGTGGTCCCGTTCGCGCACGGAGTGGATGTGGTCCCACGTCTGCTGGGTAAACGTCACCTGGGTTCCGTAGGTGTTTGCCCCCTCGCCCTCGATGGCGCCGGTGACGCTCAGGTACAGGCCCTGGTCGTCCCGGCAGACCTCGCCGACCAGCACGCCGCAGAGCTCCACTTCGTCGCTGGTGGCGGCATGGGCCTTCATGCGCCGGTAGGCAGCGCGGGAGATGTGCACCCGGTACTCGTCGGAGACCTTGGCCGGGAACGGCTGAGCTACGGCGTCGCCTTGTGGCGTGTCCCGATAGTCGATCACGGGCTTCTCGCCTTCGGTGGCACTCTTATTCTTCTTTGGCATGTCCTACTCTCCTCCCTCGGGTGGGGAATCCATCAAGGACAGACGGGTCGGGAGCGGGCCGAGGAGCCGGGCCGCATCGCCGTCGAACACATAGGAAATCGAGCGCTCGCCACTGCGGGCCGTGACAATGTCGAAGAGGGGCACGCCCAATTCGGAGAAGCGAACGCCATCAAGCTGGTCGTCGAGACCAAGCGTCGTGAAGGTGACCGGAACCCGGGTCTTGCCGCAATCGGGGCAGACCGCGTCCGCCTCCGTGACCTTGCCCAGGGATTTGAACACCTCCTCCTGGCTGAAGCAGACCGGACAACTGAGGTGGGAGATCACATCCCGGGCCAGGCCAATGACGGCCGACTCGCTCCCCAGATCCTGGCGCGCCCGCACCAGCAGTTCGCCCACGGTGAGATCGGCAACCCCGCAACCAAGCAGGAGAAGCTCCTGGTAGGTCTCGTGACCGTAGCAGTCCTCCTTCCGTTGGTAGGTGACCGGGTAGGAATCCGCGTTCAGGCCATTGTAGATCAGGGCCCGCCCCGCCATGGGCGCGATGCCATGGATGATCTTGGTCGCTTCCTGCATCTCGATTCCGGCCACGATGCTGGCGGTGGTGGGCGTGGTGGGCACCTTGCCGCTGAGCATCTGTTCCCGGGTCAGCAGGGCGCAGGAGCGCCGGTTCTCGAGCATCTTCCAGTCCGTCGCGCTCATCGTGCACTCGTAGCAGGGGCCGTCATCTGCCGGGCTGAACACGCGCGCCACCCCGTCGAGCACCTCGATCGCGCCATCGATCCACGGTTTGCGGGCGAAGAAGGCCCCGCTGTTCATGGCCACGCGGGCCTCGCGATTGTCCAGGCCACCGATGATGACATCCGCCCACAGGTAGACGCCCAGACCGAGATCGTGGACGATGTTGCCGTTGAACGGGTGGATGTTCATCTCCGGGTAGATTCCCCGGGCGCCCCGGCATGCCGTCTCCGCCTTGGGGGCACCGCTGTCGGCGGCTCTGAACAGGACGGACCGGGACAAGTTCGAGTTCTCGATCACGTCCATGTCGGCGACCAGCACATTGCCGATTCCCAACAGGGCGCAGTTCTTCAGGATCTCGTTGCCGAGGGCACCGGCCCCGATCACCAGCACCTTGGCTTGCCGCATCCGCTCCTGATCCCACCAGGAGATCAGCTCGAAACGGCTGAATCGATCCCCGTCCTCGAGGGATTCGGTCGTGATCCTCACCACTTGTTCCGGCGGTGGCGGCAGCGAGCGCTCTGGTTGTGACGGCGGCTTCACCGCGCCCTCGCGCCAGCCGTGATCTCGGGCTGCACGCGCAGGACATCGCCATCGCGAACGCCGGCATCGCGCAAGGTCTGTTCGTCCAACAACTGCCGCCCGGTCGCCTTGTGGTGGAACTTGTAGCTCGAGGGTATCCACAAAGCCTCTCGGGGGTCGGTTTCGGGCCGAAGTCGGCCCGGCCTGGAGCGCGTCGCGTTGCGCGGCGGGGTTTTGGTGGCCCCCAGGCGTCCCCAGGCGGCCCCGCGCGTCCAGAAACGGCGAGACGGACCGTTTCCGGACACGGGCGACCCTCCCGGCTCCTGCGGGGTCGGTCGCGGTGGGTTTTTCGGTCGTCGCTCAGGCCGATGTGCGGCGGCCGGGGCTTTCCTCCTCCCGTTGCTTGGCCGACCGGACGTGGGCGAGTCGCCAGAGATTGTGGGCGAACACGGTTGCGGACAGGTCGGCGCGGACGCCCTCGATCCCCCGCCTGCAGAAGCGTCGCAGTCCGAGCTTGTGCTTGAGCGTGAACATGGTCGACTCCACCGCACTGCGCTCGTTGCGCAGCAAGCGGGCCGCGTCGCACTCGTAGATGTCGTCGCCAAGCGCGCGGCGGCCCTTGGCACCGCTGAAGGACACGACCTCAACCCCTTCCCCGACGAGACGTTCCAGGTTGTCCTCGGAGGTGTACCCGTCGTCGGTACTCACCGCCAGGGGCTTCCGACCGGTCGCCTCGGAGTGCGCCTCGACCATGGGCAGGAGCC
>JABGQJ010000250.1 GCA_018648945.1 Victivallales bacterium | reverse complement strand
AGGGACATCCAGACGTGGCAACAGAGAGATACCCCAGGCCGCGCGACCTCACCCAAAACCCCGTCCACCGGGGCCCGGCGGACCTACCCATCTGGCATACGCGAGAACCAGGTAGGCGCGCCGGGCCCCGGTGAATCCAAGGGACAGGCCAAAAAGCCGCCGCGAGATCCCCCAAGCACCGCATGGGCAAGGGGATCGTCGGACATCGTCTTGCCGTCGTCCAGCAGGTCCAACTCCCCTGCCCCAACCGAATCGACCTCGTCTTGGGATCACCAGCTTCAGCAACGCGGACGGAGCTTCTGATAGGCACAGGGAACAAAAGTCACATTGACTCCCATGGTTCGCTTCCCCGGGTCAGCGCCAACGCGGCGTTAGCTCCCATACTCCGACGCGGCGTATTCCATCTCCTTGATGATCGGCAGATTCTGGGTGCATTTTTTCTCGCACTCGCCGCACTGGATGCACGCGTCGGCCCTGACCTTCCCCTGCCAGCGATAGGATCCCTTGGCGCTCTCCTTGAGGCCCAGGAAGCGGTCTTCGTAGACCAGGCCCATGATGCCGGGGATGTTGATCCCCGTCGGGCAGGGCATGCAGTACTTGCATGCGGTGCAGAAGCTGACGTTCTCGCGCGACATCTCCTCGTCGAAGAACGCGCGGATGCGACGCATCTGGTCGCCCGTGAACGCGGGGCGCTCGGCCGAAGCGACCGTGTCGTCCACGTCGCTCGGCTTGTTGATGCCGCAGAGAATCGTGTCGACGTTGGGATTGGACAGGACGTAGCGCGCGGCCAGGTCGGCAACGGATACCGCGCCAACTTCGGCGGCGAGGCGCCCGAGAACTTCGCTTTGCTCCGCGAACTTGCCGCCGCCGATGGGGTTCATCACAATGGTGGCGATGCCGAGCTCGCGCGCCTTGTCCAGCACGGGGCCGTAGGAAAGGTGCAGCATGTTGTAGCCGACGAGGATGGCCTCACACCAATCGGCCTGGGGCAGGTATTCCAGTAGGTTCTCCGCCGAGTCGTGGGTAGTGAACCCGGTGTGGCGTACGAGCCCTTCAGCCATCGCCTTGCGAATGCCATCGACCATGCCGCCCTTGACGATCGCCTCTTCCCAATGCTCGCGGCTATTGATATTCCAGACCTGGTAGAAGTCCAGGCAATCGACGTCGAGCCGGGTCATCGTCTCCTCTATGCGCCGGCGCACCGAGTCGGCCGACGTGTCATCGTCGCCACGGACGTTTTTGATCCATGGCGAGCACTTGCTCGACAAGATGACCTTCTCACGGTAGCCGTCCTTGAGAGCGCGGCCGAGCTTGAACTCCGATTCGCCGTAGCCACGACTCGTGTCGATGTAGACCATACCCAAATCGATGGCGTGGCGGATCAGCGCTACCGAATCGACGCAATCCTCGGGTAGCCGCATGGCACCGATGCTGACGGGATTGACCTGGAGGCCTGATCGCTGGCCGAAGTTGCGCAACCGCATGTCTCGTCTCCTGCTGGCGAAGCGGCGGCGGCTACGCCTGGGTCGTGGTGGTGGGCAGTCGTCGTCTTGGTCGCGCAGTATGAAGCGCGGGTGCAGCCGTGTCAAGATGCACGGTGGCGGAAAGACTGAGCCTGCAGGAACAAGGGCTGCACCGAACGCCGCGGGACGTAAGATCAGACATCCCTGAGAACAGCCGGACCGTCCCTGGTCCGCTCTTCCATGCTCCCCTGCCCTTACGTGCGGCGATGGACCCTCAGCATGGGTAGGGACAGTGCTTTGGGGATCCCTCACCGCGCGGGATGCAGAGGACAACTCCCTCGGCACCGCCCCTATCTCCTTCCTCCCCACTCCTCACGACCTCAAGCCCAAGACCGCCGAGATCACCATTCCCCTGCCGTGCGGATTGCCGACTGTTTATACATGATATAAACATATAATGCGATGCCAGCAGCTCCACACCTAAACGCCAACCCCTACCCAACACTCTGCCTACCTGTTGATTTCATACATCCTTCACGGGCGAGACCCACCAAAGCAACCGTCCTACCCGTATGGTATGCTTTAGACCAATAGAAGCTAACGCAAAAACGGGACGTGCACGCAGACATGAAACGATCAAGCTGGCTGAAACTCACTGCCCTGATCATCGGCCTGGCGTGTATTGTGCTCGCCTTCCGCGTGGATAGCCCCGATGAGGGACTGTTCGTCTACTGCGGCGCCGGCATCCGCCCGGCCATGAAAAGCCTGTGCGAGGACTTCACCAAGCAGACGGGGGTTCGGGTGCAGACCGCGTATGCTGGGTCCGGATGCCTGTTGTCCATGCTCGCCTTCGCCAAGACGGGCGATCTATACATGCCGGGCGAGCAAGAGTACGTAGACCAAGGCAAGAGGAAAGGCTACATCACGGATGATGCCACGGTAGGCTATTTCGTGGCGGTGGTGATCGTGCAGAAGGGGAATCCGAAGGGGATTCGCACGTTGGCAGACCTGGCCCGAAGCGACATAAAGGTCGGCATCGGCAATCCGGACAGCGTCGCCTGCGGCCTGGTGGCCAAGAAGATCCTGCAGAAGGCTGGCGTCTGGGAAAAGGTCTATGGGAACATCGAGGCCCGAGGGACCTGCACGGCAACGGCCATGGAACTGAGCAACGCCGTGGTCCTCAACGCACTGGACGCGGTAATCAACTGGGACGCCATGGCGTACCCAGTGCGCGACAAGGTGGACATCCTGACCATCCCCCGCGGACAGAATGTCGACGTGGCGATCCCCCTGGCCACTCTCTCATGGAGCAAACGGCAGGCCGAGGCCGCGCGCTTCACGGAGTTCGCGCTCTCGGCAGCGGGCAGGAAACACTTCGCCGCCCATGGCTACCACACAACCCTCACCCCCTATGCCCTACCCTACTATGGCGAGAACACTCTCGATTAGCTTGGCCGGACTGCTCTGCCTGCTGGCCGCTTCGTGCAGTCGGCAGGCCGAGGCGGAGACGGACTCCATTCTGGTGTATTGCACACCGGATGCCGTCCCGTATGCGCGGATGTTGAAGCGCCTGGCCGAGGAAGGCGGCGAGCAGCGGCAGATCACGCTGGCTCCCATGCGCCCGGGGGACGTTCTCGCGGCCGTGGAGGGTACGCGCGCCGGCGATTTCGTGGTCTGCATAGGTCGTGGCCTGGAGGGGAAGTTGGCGAAACGCGACCTGGTACGCATGCCGCCAGTCACCCACGGCTTGGGTGTGTGCCTGGTGTCGGCAGAAGCCATGGAGGTGGCAGACCTAGGCCTGTCCGGCACGCGTCTGGGCAGCGGCAAACCGGGAAGCCCGCTGGCCGATGCTGCGGATCAAGCCGTCCCGCAAGCTCTGCGCGCCGCCGTCTCGGCCAATATCGTCCACCGCAGTGCCAGGTCGGACCAATTGGTCCGCCTGGTGAAACTGGGGTCGCTGGACGCCGCCTTTGTCTGGTCCAGCCCCCCGCCCGCTCCTGATCTGCCCACGCTTCCCCTCCCCCGCCAAGCAGACTCCCGCCCGTTGCGCATCATCGCCCTCTTATGTTCGCGCCTTCCGGCAGCCGACACGAAGGCCATGCTGGACCTCTGGCAGAGCCCAGTCGCGACCCAGGCGTTGGGCGAAGACACCGGCAAGGCGGAGGGCTCGGCCAAGTGACCACTGGGAAGCGGCAAACAGCGGGATCGGACCGCCTCTTCCGGATGGCCTTCGGCGGGACCTTGGGGATGGCCGTGCTGGTCATCACGGCAATCCTGATCGGCATGGCTGCCTATGTGGACTGGCCGGAGCGCGTGCACTGGGCATTCTCCACCCCCAAGGGGCACCAGTTCGTGAGGGAGATCTGGGCATCGCTGCGCCTGAGCTTCATCACCTCCATCGCAACCACGTTCCTGGCTTTGGTCATCGCGGTGCCAGCGGCGTACGCCCTGTCGCGGTTCAAGTACCCATTCCCGATGATTGTGGATACCATTCTGGACCTGCCCATCGTCCTGCCCCCCCTGGTGGCCGGGGTGGCCCTGCTGACCGTCACCCGCTATTGGCTCGGCCCCCTGTTCGATGCCATGGGTATCCAGCTGCACTATACCCCCCGAGGGATCGTGGTCGCACAGCTGTTCATTGCGGCCCCGTTTGCGGTGCGCGCCATCAAGGCAGCGTTTGATGACATCTCGCCTCGCTACGAGGAAGTGGCACGCACGCTCGGCTGCACGCGGTTCCAGGCGTTCTTCCACGTCAGCCTCCCCCTAGCTCGGCATGGCATCCTGGCTGGGGCCATCATGACCTGGGCTCGGGCAGTCAGCGAATTCGGGCCGATTCTGATTTTCTGCGGGGCTTCGGAGAAAACCGCCGTCCTGCCGATCCGCGTGTATCTGTTCAACTCGGCGGCAGACATTGCCGGCGGCGTGGTGACCAGTGTCATCCTGATCGTGATGGCGGCCACCGCCTTATTGGTATTCAAACTTCTGGGAGGTTCGCGGCTGAGTCTGTAAGACGGCAGACTTCCCGGCAAGAAGCACGATGCCAGGCATGGTACACATAGAGCAGCTGGATGTCACGATCGGCGAATTCCAGCTCCGCGACATCACGCTGGATATTGCAGAACAGGAGTACTTCGTCGTCCTGGGCCCCACTGGCGCGGGCAAGACGGTCCTGTTGGAGTGCATCGCGGGGCTGACCGATCCAGACCGGGGCAGCATCCGGTTGGGCAACCGGGACGTGCTGGGCCTGCCCCCGGAGCAACGCAGGGTCGGCTATCTGCCACAGGACTACGCGCTGTTCCCCCATATGACCGTCCGGGAGAACCTCGGGTTCGGGCTGATGGTCCAGAAGCGCAGCCGGGAGATCCCGGCCAAGATCGAGCGCCTTGCCGCGTTGCTGGGCATCGAGCATCTGCTGGAGCGCCTCCCAGCCAAACTGAGCGGTGGCGAGAAGCAACGCGTCGCCTTGGGCCGAGCCCTGGCGATCGATCCCGAAATCATGCTGCTGGACGAACCGATGTCCGCCTTGGACGTGGCGACGCGCGAGCGGATCGGCGACGAACTGCGGCGGATCCACGACACCATGGGAATCACCACGCTCCACATCTGCCACAACTTCGACGAGACCCTGCGCCTCGCCGACCGCGTGGCCCTGCTCCATGCCGGACGCATCGTGCAGGTGGGAACGCCGGAAGAGATCATGCGGCACCCGAACGGGCTGTTCGCGGCCGAGTTCGTGCGCACCGAGAATGTCTTCGGCGGCGTCGCCGAGTCGGCAGCGGCGGGCACGCGTGTCCGCATGGGATCGCTGACTCTGGCAACCGATGCGACGGCGGCGGGGCGGGTCTTTGCCACCGTGCGCCCCGACGATGTGGATGTGGAGCCGGCGGCGACCGCCACCGGTGGCAACGAGAATGTATTTGAGACGACAGTGAGCCAGGTCGAGGTGTGTGGCGACGGCTATATGCTGCGCACATGTGGGGCATTGCCGCTCACTGCGTTCGTCAGCCGGGCATCGAACCGGCGGCATCAGTTCGAGCCAGGGCATTCGGTACGGGTCCACTTTCCTCCCGAGGCGGTGAATGTATTCACAGCCGATGGCGAGGATGGGTGGCATGAGCATGGGGTTCCGGAAACTCATCCAAGTGGAGATCAAGACGAATGAAGATCAAAGTGGATTATGTGGCGCAGCTCAAGGACGCGGCGGGCTGCTCGAACGAGAGCATCCAAGTGACTGACGGGACCACCGTCCAAGATCTGGTCCGGACGATAGCCAAGGCCCATGGGGGTAGACTGGCCGAACTGTTGCTCGAAGAGACCGGAGCGTTGCGCGGCAGTGCACTGCTGTTTGTAGGTGACGACCAGGTGGAGTGGGATGAAGCATGCCCGCTGCGCGATGGTGTCACAATCACTCTCATGTCTCCCCTCGCCGGGGGTTGATGGACGGTACGGGAACCGCTGGAATGTGGCCCGGATGGGCAGAAAGGTGAGGCGATCATGACGAAAAGCATAGCGTTGACAGCAGAAGAGAAAGCCCGGTACGAGTGGCAGATCTGGACTCCGGACTTCGGCGAGGAAGGGCAGGAGAAGCTGAAGGGCTCGGCCGCGCTGGTCTCCCGTTGTGGGGGACTCGGCAGTGTGGTGGCCTACGAACTGGCCGCCGCTGGCGTGGGCCGCCTAGCCATTGCCCATGGCGGCAATGTGAAGCCGAGCGACCTGAACCGGCAGTTGCTGATGACCACCGACTGGCTCGGCAAGCCTCGCGTGGAGTCGGCGATTCGGCGCCTGGCTGACCTGAACCCGAACGTCAAGGTCGAACCGGAAGCCGCGAATATAGACGAGGAAAATGCCGAGCGATTGGTGGCCAGCGTCGATGTGGTCGCGAGCGCCGCCCCACTCTTCGTGGAGCGCTTCCTGATGAACCGCGAAGCTGTGCGCCAGGGCAAGATCATGGTCGACGCAGCCATGTACGACACCTTTGCGACGGTCATGACCGTCGTGCCTGGCGAGGGCCCCTGCCTCTCCTGCCTGTACCCCGAAGATCCCCCGGCTTGGCGCCGGGAATTCCCCGTCTTCGGGGCGACCTCTGGCACAGTGGCCTGCATTGCCGCCCTGGAGGTGGTCAAGGCCATCGCCGGGTTCGGCAAGTTGCTGGTCGGCGAACTGCTGGTGTTCGACCTGTTGAACCTGAGTTTCCGCAAGATGAAGATCAAGCGCAACCCCAACTGCCCAGTGTGCAAGGGCGTGTAAGGCTGACCGCAGTGTGCGCTCCAGGCGCTGCCTGAAGGGGTGCCCGGAAGCCACTGAACCGAGGGTCCGACAGCAATGAAGAAGACGACTCATGGCAGGCACAGAGCTCTGTGGTGCGGGGCCGCTCTCCTTGGCGCGGTGGCGCTTGGCGGCTTGCTCCACTTGACCGACAGTGGGCAAGCCCCCGCCAGCGCCCCCACCGGACGACTCGTGGTATTCGCCGGAGCCGCGAGCCAACCAGCCACCAGCGAGGTGGCGGAGATGTTCACCCGCCGGACCGGCATCCAAGTGGACTGCAGTTTCGGCGGCTCCGGGACCATGCTGAACCAGATCCGCATGGAGCACTTTGGAGACCTCTATATCCCGGGATCGAACGACTACATGGACAAGGCCGAGGCCGACGAACTGGTGGACCCCAGCACCAGAAAGACGATCTGCTGGCTACGCCCTGTCATCTGCGTGCCCAAGGGCAACCCCAAGGGGATCAGGGAATTGGCCGAGCTCTCCAAGCCGGGAATGCGTGTCGCCATCGGCGACCCCCGATCCGTCTGTCTGGGCAGCATTGCCAAGGCCGCCATGGAGAAACTGGGCATCTACGAGGCGGTTCGCCCGCGGATCGTGACCTTTGCCTCGGATTGCCAGCAGATTGCCAACCTCATACGAATGGGCGAGGTGGATGCAGCGGTGGGCTACGACGTCTTCCAGAAGCAGTCGCCAGAAGCCATGGACTGCATCACCATCGCTGGCGCGCAGCCAGTGTCAGTACCAGTGGCCGTCCTGCCGTTCGCCAAACACCGGGAGTTGGCCATGCGGTTCGCCGCATTCATCTCCGGTCCAGAAGGGAGAGAGGTCTTTGCCCGACATGGCTACACCACCGACCAACCATGAACCGCCGGCACCCGTCGGAAGGGCGGCAAAGCCGCGGGCGCGGCTATCCCTGCTGTCGGCTGTCGGTGTAGCCTGGACCATCTGTTTTGTGGCCGTCCTGGTCCTCCCGTTGGCCGGACTCTACTGCCGGGCCCCACTGAGACTACTGAAATCGGCGGAGTGCTGCTTCCNGGTACGACAGGCGCTGACCCTGTCGTTGACCACCAGCCTGATCACCACACTGTTGACCTTCGTCATCGGCACGCCCGTGGCCTACACACTGGCCCGCGTCCCCTTCCGGGGGCGGCGCTTGCTGGAGGCCCTGGTGGAGCTCCCCCTGACCATGCCGCCCGTCGTGGCCGGGGTAGCATTGCTGCTGATGTTTGGTAGACGGGGGCTGATTGGCGGCCCGCTTGGCCTCGAGATCACCTTCACTCAAGTTGCTGTGGTCATGGCCCAGTTCATGGTGGCATCGCCCTACTATATCAAGACCGCAGTGGGAGCATTCGGCATGGTGCCGGAGTCCCTTATGCGCGCGTCGAAGACGCTAGGTGCCGGCCCGTTTCGGACCTTCCGCTGCGTGGTGCTGCCACTGTGCCGGCGGGGCCTGCTGGCAGGCCTAGCAATGACGTGGGCCAGGGCCATCGGCGAGTTCGGGGCCACAGTCATGTTTGCGGGCAACGTCCCGGGCAGCACCCAGACCATGCCCCTGGCCATCCTGACGACGATGAACCACAGCCTCGACGCCGGAATCGCGTTGGCCGTGGTGATGCTGACCGCTTGCTTGATCGTGTTCTTCGTGGCGAGGCGACTTCTGCAACCGACAGTTGGGCCCCTCATGCAGCGGGGACCCGGCCCGACGGGAGGGCCGGCATGAAGCCAGATGCCATCGCCGTAGGGGTCCGTCTGCTGCTCCCGCTTCGTGACTTCGACCTAGACGTGGACTTCCAGGTCGCCCCGGGCGAAACTCTCGTGGTGGTGGGAGCCAGCGGCGCCGGCAAGAGCTCCGTGCTGAACTGCGTGGCGGGACTGCACACGCCCGTAAGCGGGCGCATTGCCCTCGGCGAGCGCGTGGTGTTCGATGCCGAAGCCCGCGTCAACGTCCGGGCCGAGGATCGCCGCCTGGGGTATGTCTTCCAGAACTACGCCCTGTTTCCCCATTTGACGGTGTTCGACAACATTGCCTACGGGTTGCGGGCCCAAGGCGTGCACCGGGATGGGATCCAGTCGCGGGTCGATGCCCTGCTGGAGCGCCTGCACATCACGAACCTGTGCTACGCGCGTCCCGGGTTCCTCTCAGGCGGCGAACAGCAACGCGTCGCCTTGGCGCGGGCCTTGGCCTTGGAGCCCAGCTTGTTGTTACTGGATGAGCCGGTGGGGGCGTTGGATTCCACCTCCCGCAAGCATGTGCGCCGGGAGTTGCGACACTTGCTGAGGCAGATCGGGGTAACGGCAATTCTCGTGACCCACGACTACGAGGACGCCCTCGTGCTCGGGCACCGAATCATGGTCATGGACCAAGGCAGGATCACCCACGAAGGCACCCACGAGGAACTGCTCCGTCACCCCCGCTCGCAGTTTGTGGCCGACCTCACCGGGGTGAACTACTTCGAAGGCATAGCCCGCGATGGTGCCGAACCACTGCGGGAAATCACCGTTGGTGCTCACACACTGCACGGCTTGAGCGACATCGTAGGCGAGGTCAGCGTGTCCTTCTTCCCTGCCGATGTCACCGTGAGCACCGACGCTCCCCATTCATCCGCCTGCAATGTCTTCTCCGGCCTCATCTCGGAAGTGGTCAACATGGGCGGACGCCTGCGAGTGGCGGTGGCGTCCCCGCTGCCGGTGGTCGCCGAAATGACCATGTCTTCCTTCGCATCCCTCGGCCTGGCCGAGGGCATGGAAGTCTACGTGTCCTTCAAGGCAACCGCGGTACGAGTCTCCGAGTAGGGGACGGACAGCAGACACCACCCCGAGCGAGTGGGCCACCGGGCCTCCGCCAAGGGCGCCAACCACGGGTCACCAGGGATACGCGACCCCTTCGCGGGGTCGGGGCAGAAGGCAACTCCAGGTCCCTCGACATAGTCCTGTTCTGGGTTTCCCCGTCGCGGGAATGGGGAAGCCTCTTCTGGGATGCACACCCAAGGCGCCATTCGGTGGCCGAGCGGCGGTCCGCTGCGCAACGCACTCACGAGGAGTCCGGGGCTGGCCCCGCTTCGCCCTCCCCAATCATCCCCTTCGCCGAGCCATGCGGCTCCAAGACAAGCGGCGAGACGCCGCTTCCACTCTCCCGGACGTTGCAGCGGCGCGCCAGCGGTGGCAGTCGCGTTGGGGAGCGGGATTCCGCTCCGCAACGCACTC
>JABGQJ010000025.1 GCA_018648945.1 Victivallales bacterium | reverse complement strand
CATGGGAAGTCCGCCTCGTAGATGTTCATGATCGTGACTTTTGCCAGACCGGGCCTATCCCCGGCAGGACTGGTGCCGTCGGCGATGACGGGGGGGCGCGGGCGCGGGCGGAGGGGAATGGGATCGAGCACGGGGACTTCGTCGTCCTCATGGACCAGAATGTGATTGCCAAAGGCATCGACCAGGTAGATGCCGTGGTGCTGCGCATTCCAGTCGAAGGCGCAGAGCCAGTAGTTCTCGCTGAGGGGCCAGGGATTGGCGTAGGGGAGGGGGCCGCGTTCGGATTCCGGGAAGGGGGTTCCGGGGGTGAGGCGCTTGAGCTGGGACATGGAGTTGTCATCGTCCAGGCGCTGGTCGATCTGGATGAGCGAGCCGTAGGCTTGGCCATGGTGCGGGGCGGCGACGGCGATGTACCGGTGTGAGTTGGGGATGGCTCGGATGCTCATTTCCATCCAGGGGCGGGAATGGCGGTCGACGGGGTAGTTCCCGTGATAGCTGCGCGGGTCACGCCCATCCGGGAAGCAGGTCCAGATGTGGTGGGCGACATCGGAGTCGCGGTCCACGTAGTCCCAGCGGGTGTAGACGAGCATGCCGCTGTTGTCGACGCTTGGGTGCCATTCGTTGGTCTCGTGGTAGCTGAGGGTGCGGATGTCGCTGCCGTCGGGGTTCATGCCGTGGATGGTGTAGGTAGGCACGGGGCGTCCGTGGCAACGCCCGAAGCCGCCTCGTCGTTCGGAGATGAAGGCCAGGCGACCGCTGGGCAGTTCGCAGGGATCGAAGTCGTTGAAGGCCCCGTCGGTGAGTTGGCGCAGGCCGGTACCGTCCATGTTGATGCGGAAGATATGGTAGGTGGTGTCCGGCTGCCATTTGGCGTAGGCGGGCATGCCTTCGGTCCAGGCGAAGTAGAGGGTCCGGGCGTCGTACGAGAGTTCGAGGGAGGCAAAGGAGCCATCGACGAGTCTCTGGCCACGCAGGCGACCGTTCTCCACCGTGGTTCCGGCCAGTAGGTCGCGCGATTTGGGTTCGGGCCCGAAGGCATCGTCGAGGACATGCAGGCTGCCGCCCTCGTTGGCGTTGAAGCCGAAGTACTGGTCGCACATGTGGTTGGAGCCGCTCGTCCGGCGGGACATGAAGCGGGTGAGAAAGACGATGCGAGGGAAGTTCAGCAGGGGGTTCTTGAAGGCGATTTGCTTGCGCGCGTCGATGACCTTAGCGAAGAGCTTTCGGCGGTCGTCGGTCTTCTCGACTGGAATCTGCTTGGCGCTCGCCGCGAGTTCGGCGAGCCGCGTCGCCTCGGTCGTCAGGCTGGGGGCATCGGGTGGGCGTTGCAGGTTCGCAAGCAATGCCTGGGTCCGCCGGATGGCAACATCGAGGGGGTCGCGGTCCGTGTCCCAGATGAGGGCTTGGGGATGGAATGCCTCCCGGGCGAGACGCTGTCGGCGTTTGGCGTCCGGCCGCTTGGCGATCTGGCGCTGCAAGTAGCGGTATTCGCGGTCGTGGACGGCGTGGGTGCTCGCCTTCGTCTTGGGGACGGCGAGCTCCCGGGCGAGCAGCACGGCTCCCCACTTGTTGGGCGAGGTGATGGTGAAGGTGGCGTCCTTCTTGATGGCGGCCTGGTAGATCAGCCAGTCGCGCACCGCGCCGCCATCGGTGCCCTTCATCCGGGCCACCACATGCCAGGATGGAACGCCTTCGTTCTCCTTGACCGTGGCTCCTTCGCCGAGGGCAAGCCAGATGGGGCCATCCGAGAGCGCTTTGCAGGTCAACGCGGCCGGTTGCTTGTGCGCATGGCGAACTGCGCGCAGGCCAAGGAACTGCTTGGGGATCTCGCGGAAACGGTAGCCGCGGTTGGTGTGGATCAGGGCGTTCTTGGTGAGCTTCTTGACCAGCACGCGCACGCTGGGCGTGACCTGTAGGGCTGCGCCCTCCTGCACCGCATTCTGCTCGGGAGCGGCGACCAGGGCCGAGGCGCACAGGAGGAGGGCAAGGCAGGCAGAGCGCTTCATCGCGGGGTCCGTAGTTGGCAACTTGGGAGAATGGTCAGCTGCACCAAGCATACCGGGAGGGCAGGGAGAGTCAAGACCTTCGCGGCGCGGGGGCTACTCCGGCTTTCCATCGTGGTCGTAGCTGGCCGTGACCATGCGGCTGAGATAGGCGTCGGGTTCCTCAAAGGCCTCGATCGGCAGCACGAACGTCTCCTTGTCGGTGCTGCGAGAGATCAAGTTGAGGCCGAATTCATAGTCCCGGAAGCGGTCTTCGCAGAGCGCCCGGACCGTGGTGCCGGAGTCGCGGCTGGCCTGGACGATGGCGGCGACTGCTTCGGGGGCAAACTGGATGGCGAGGCCATGGGTCTCGGCGAAGCGCTGGCAGAAGGCCGCGACCTCATCGCTCAGGATCTCGTCCTGCTCGTCCTCCTGCTCGGCGAGGAGTCGCTGGAGGGCCTTGGCCGGGTCGGCGACGGTGGCGGCGTCGATCTCGAGCGTGCGGATGCGGGTGGAGGGAAGCTCGAACTTGAACTCCCGGAGGAGGCGTTCCATGACGGTCATCAGACCACGTGCGCCCGTCTTCTCGAGATTGGCCTGAACGGCGATCTCGTGGATCGCTTCGGGAAGGACGGTCAGCTCGATGCCGTAGCCCTCGAAGTCGCTCTTGTACTGGCGCAGAACACTGTCTTCGGCGTCGAGCAGAATCGCTTCCAGATCCTCGACGCTGAGTTCGCGAAGGGCGACGCGGACCGGCAACCGGCCCACGAACTCGGGCTCGAAGCCATACTCGACCAGATCCCGGGTCTCGACCTTGCTCAGGTAGTAGCTGTCGTCGTCCTGGCTCTCGTTCGTCTGGCCGAAGCCGATTTGCTGCTCACCCAGGCGCCGTTTGATCCGTTCGGTCAGCTTGTCGAAGGCGCCGCTGACGATGAAGAGGATGTGGCCGGTCCGCATGGTGCGCTTGGGCGGCTCGCCACCCGCCTGCATGGAAAAGATCGCCTGCATCTGGCCCAGCATGTCGGTCTGGCTGACCAGTTTGACTTCGGTGTCCTCCATCAGTTTGAGGAGGTTGACCTGCACGCCGCGTCCCGACACGTCCCGGCTACCTTCGCTGGCACGTCCGGCGAGTTTGTCTATCTCGTCCACGTAGACGATGCCGTATTGCGCCAGGTCCGGATCGTCGTCGGAGACGCGGACCAGATCGCGGACAATGTCCTCCACATCGTAGCCCACGTAGCCGGTTTCGGAGAACTTGGTGGCGTCGGCCTTGATGAAGGGGACACCGATCAGTTTGGCGGCGCAACGCATGAGATAGGTCTTGCCGACGCCGGTGGGGCCGAGCAGCAGGACGTTGTGCTTGGCATACTCCGCCTCGGCCAGGGATGGGTTCTCCAGGCATTGGCGAACTCGGTTGTAGTGGTCGCAGATGGCGACGGAGAGCACCTTCTTGGCTTCGCCCTGGCTGATCACGAAACGGTCGAGGTAGTCGCGGATCTCGCGGGGGCGGAAGCTGAACTCGCGGATGCGCTGGATCCCCTCGTTCTCCTCCTCGTCCTGCTCCTCCTCGTGGACTGGCTTCGGCAGCGGCTTCGCGCCCTGGGTCCCCAAGTTGGGGACGAAGCTCACGTTGGCGTTGCTGAGCATGTCGCGGAGCTGCTTCTCCAGTTCCTTGGCTTTCTCGTCACTGTTGGGTTTGTCTGGCATGCGTGCGGTTCAACCTTCCGTGGCGTCAGCCTTTGGCGCGCCGGTAGAGTTCAAAGAAGCGGTCTTCGTACTGGTCGAAGAGGCCGTAGGAACGGAGTTTCTCGCCGAGGGTGCGGAGGCGGTCGATGTCGTTCTCCGCCTGATGGAAGTCGGACTCGATCTCGACGCGGACGGCATTGGGAGTGCCGGAGGACAGATCGAGCAATCCCCGCCCGGCCATCTGCTTGGCGTTGTGGGGCGTGGAGCGCTTGACCAGCTCACTGGCGAACTGGAGCAGCGAGACCTCCCAGTGGTCGTCCACTCCGATCACCACGCCCGCGACGTCGTTGGTCAGTTTCTTGGCATCGACCGTGACCTGTTCCGCGATCTCGTCGATATTGCCCTGCACCGTCTCCTGGCTGTGGTCTTCCTTGCGGAACTGCAGGCCATACTCGATGATTCGCAGGTTCTCCTGGCTGGAGATGAAGTTCTCGAGATAGCTTCTGGCTTCCTCACCGAAGTTGACGAGAGCCTGGTTCATGAAGAAGCGCGGGGTGATGACGCGTGGGCGTCCCGCCATCACGTGCCCTTGTCGAATGCGCACGGCACCGACCTCGTCGAGGAGTTCGCTGAGCACGTAGTAGCGCACAACGGTCTCGCCGAAGGTCTCGAGGAGTTTAGGCGGCGAGTAGACGACGCGGGTCGTCTTTGCCGCGTACCATAGATCGTCGGGGTGAGCCATAGTTGACCGTGCAGACGTGGATGAACAGGTTGGGACAGTCGCGGAATATACTGCCCGAATCCGCTCTCGCTCTGCGGTCGGGCCGCGAAGCTCAGCGGATTGCGTGATACGCCGGGAGGGATGCGTGCCCACCGCACCGGCTGTATAGTGCAGGCTACTGAACCAACCTGGAGATTCCCCAATGGAACAACTGATAGAAAAAGCCGCAGTCCTGATCGAGGCGTTGCCCTACATTCAGGAGTTCCGGAACAGTGTGGTCGTGGTGAAGTTCGGGGGCTCGGCCATGGAGGACGTGGCCTGCACGCGGGGCGTGATCCGCGACATCGTGTTCATGGAATGCGCCGGGATGAAGCCGGTGATCGTCCATGGCGGGGGCAAGGCGATCAGCGCCAAACTCAAGGAGGCAGGGATTCCCACCCGTTTCATCAACGGTCTTCGCTACACCTGCGACCGGACGATCAAGGTGGTGGACGAGGTGCTGCACAAGCAAGTGAATGCATCGCTGGTCGGCATGATGACCGAGCTGAACGGCAAGGCGAGCACCGTTTCGGGAAAGGACGTGCTGCGCGCCGAACGGGTCACCACGACCGATGCCGAGACGGGGAAGGAGCTGGACCTGGGCAATGTCGGCCGCGTGGTCAATGTGGATACCGAGCAGCTCAATCAGATGCTGGGCCGGGGGGAAGTGCCGGTGATTACCCCCCTTGGCACCGGCGCGGACGGGCGTGTGTACAATATCAATGCCGACATGGCGGCCTGCGAAATCGCGGCCCAGCTCAAGGCGCGGAAGCTGGTTTTCCTCAGTGATGTGCCTGGGTTGCTGCGTGATCAGGCGGATGACGAATCGCTGATCTCCACCATTCGCTCCGACCAAGTCGAGGCACTGATCCAAGCGAAGGTGATCCAGGGCGGCATGATCCCGAAGGTGCGCAGCGCCGTTGCCGCCCTGCAGGCGGGGACGGGCAAGGTCCATCTGGTGGATGGGCGGTTGCAGCACTCCCTGCTGCTCGAGATCTTCACCCACCGCGGCATTGGCACCCAGATCGTCCCCGTCTGAGTCCTGAGCCGGAATCTGGAACCGCCGATCTGGGCCCCCAGATCCTGTCCTGCACTACGAGTGAGTGTCTGTCAGAATCGGTATCCGGTTTGTAGTACACGCTTTAGCGTGGTCTTCGTTCCCCAGGAGCAGCCTAAAGGCTGGAC
Organism: Victivallales bacterium; assembly: GCA_018648945.1. The sequence continues at coordinate 18,107 of JABGQJ010000025.1, read as the reverse complement.
TACGAACGAAGCTGGGAGCACACCGGCCTCCGGGGTTCTCAAGGGGGGGCGTCGCTGCGGGGCATGGCGTGTCTGGGACGCCGGTCCCGGGGTCTCGCGGGAATCTGCAATCTGAAATCCGCGCCGCCCCCGCCGGATTGCCCGGCGGGGACGGCGCGGACGGTTAGTCCTGACTGCGGGCGTAGGGGCAGGCCATCATGCACATCTCCGCGACACAGGGCCGAATCTTGAGGATGTGGTCCTGTTTGGTCATGCCGTCGGCCAAGGCGTCGGCGGTGACGGTGTCGGGGATGGGGGCGTTGGATTTGGAGCCGGTGAGGGCGACGCCCTCCTCGGGGATCAGACCATAGCGCAGAGCCCAGTCGCAACGGACTTGCTCCACTGGGCTGAAAGCAAGGGTCATGCCGCCGATATTGAGGTCGGCGGTGTCCTGGAAGGCGCTGACGGTGCAGCCCTTGATGCAGCGTTCGCAGCCCTTGCACTCGCTGCGGAGGCCGTTGAGGTCGCCGAACTCATCCTGTTCGAGGTCGGTATCGACCACGATGGCCAGGAAGCGCACGTTGGGGCCGAAATCGTCGGTGTTGACGAAGCCGCCCTTGGTGAGCGTGCCCATGCCGGCGCAGACGGCGGCAAAGCGGTTGCAGAACAGGTTGGGTTGCGGGCCGCGGGGGTTGGCGGCCCAGGAGCCGGTGCCGCAGAGGTCGTAGGTGGCGGTGCTCTTCCAACCCCAGCCGGCCATGATTTTCATCATGCGCAAGCCAATGTTGTCGAGCTGGCGATGGCTTTCGTGCTGGGCGAAGGCGTAGGGACCGATGGCTTCGGCCGGTCCCCGGCCCATGGCTTCGACGCTCTGCTGCGGGATGCGGAAGCCGAGAACGATGACGGACTTGGCCCCGGTGAGATGCTCCTCCGGAACGTGGACCTCGCGTTCGGTCTGGGTGACTTCGGCAGAGGACGTGAGCCAGCGCTGGCCGGTCTCGCGGGCATTGAGGATCATGTCGCCCTCGAAGAGCGGCCGGATCTGGTCGGCGATCTTGGTCAGCCGCCTGACGGAGCTGATGCCGACCATGTCCGCACCCAGTTCCTCGGCGATGAAATGGACGGCAGCGGTGGGATCGACCGTGCTCTGCAGGGGGGCATAGGTGGCCGTGTGCTCCTCGGTCTCAAGCTCGGCGCTGGTGAGGACAAAACCTGCGTAGCCTTCCCAATCGTCGCCCAGGAGGGGAACGGAGAGCTCCTTTATCTTGGCGAGGGCGGTCTTGCCGGGGTCTTGGGACAGCCCGCCCATGGGGTAGGGCGCGGCGCTGTAGCCGAGCTTCTCCAGCATGTGGGAGGCGTAGAAGGCGCGCTTGTTTACCCCATAGACTGCGGTGAAGCCCCAGTTCACTTGGCGGTCGGTGGTCTCCTTCTCCTGTGTGGCGGGATAGCGCGTACCGATCAGGATGAAGCTGCGGGCATCCGGGAGCAGGGCGCCGACCTCGACGCCAGCTGCTTCCAGCTCCGCGCGGGATTTCACGACCACGCGGTCCGCGCCATCGGCGAGCATTTCGGCGACCATCTGCATCTGGACGCGGCGTTCAGGCTTGGGTGAGGTGGGGACCACGTCCTTCTTGCGGATAGGCGCGCTCGAGTAGTCCTTGTCCCAGGTCCGCTTGTCCTTGGGCAGGCAGTATTTCAGGCAACTGCCCATGGTGCCGCCACGGAGGCCGATCTCCGCGACGCTGGTCAGGATGGAGTCCTCGTTCACTTCCTCTGGGATGTCGGCATCGATACTGAGGCCGAAGTGTTCAGCCCAGGCGCAGCGCCAGAGATTCTTGTCGCAACGGGTGTACTTGTTGCCCTCGATCTCCAGGGCCACTTCGCCCTTCACTTCCTTCTCGAAGGCCATCGTGGGGCAGTGCTTCACGCACATGTCGCAGCGGTCGCAGAGCGTGTTGCCGGGGAGGAGAGGCGTGGGGACCAGGGGAGCATCGGTGATGATCGAGACGAACCGGTTGCGGGGGCCATACTCGGGGCTCATGGACAGGCCGTTCCAGCCGAGCTCGGTGAGGCCGGCAGCGACGCCTGCGTAGATGTGGGACATGTCGGGGGCGAAGGTAGCCTCCAAATCCTTGTACTCGCGGTATCGCCAGATATTGCTGGCGGTGATGGGGACGGCGCGCCAACCATGGTCCTCCAGCCACTTGGCCATGGTGTAGGAGATGGTGTTCAGATGGTAGTTCATGAGCATCTGGTACGAATACGAGCCCTGCTCATGGGCATTGTATTCGCCCCCCATCTCGATCATGCCGTCGGTGTGGTGCAGAGCACAGACCAGCACGCTCTTGGCCTCGGGCATGATGCCAGCGGGGCTCATGAGGGGAGGGCAGTTCTCCCAACGCTCGATGTTGCCTACGCCGACGAGGTGGGCGCCCAGATCGTACGCGGCGCTCTTGGCTTTCGCGGTCAGCAGTGAATCCATGGTGTTGCCTCTTCCTACGCGTGGTTTGGTGTCCTGCACAGACCTATTCGTGCCAGAGACGGGCGAGCCGATGGGCGGTCCGTCGCATGGCATTGAGGAACGGTTCGCGGGAGTCTTCCTGCCAGCGGAAGCCGGGGAGGTGGATGCCGATCGCGCCGAGGAGAGTGTCGCCGTCGAGGATGGGCACTGCAAGGCTGGCGGCAGTGCGCTCGTGGGATTCGGCATGCCCTTGCTCACGGAGCTGTCGGAGGGCGGCGGTCAGGGCTGGGCGGGTGGCGATTTCCTGCCAGTTCGCGCCGGGGAGGCCTTCGCTGGCGACCAGTTCGTCCAGTTCTTCGGCCGGCGCGAAGGCAGCGAGGACGCGGCCGGTGACCGCCTCCCACATGAGGGTGTGCTCACCATCAAAACGGTCGGCGTCGATCTGCACGATCTGTTGCCCAGTGGCGCGAGCAAGGACGCGGCGGGCCCCCTCGGCGAGGGTGGTCAGGACCACGCTCTCGTTGAGCTCCGCCGCCAACTGTACCAGGGGTTGGAGGATCTCGGGAGAGAGGGGGCGCACGGTGTTGCGGTTGCGGAGAAGGCGGCCGACCTCGCTGCCCAGCCGGTAACGCCCCTCTCCATCATTGACCGCAAAGCCGCAGATCACGAGCGTCTTGAGCAGATTGTGGGCGGTGGTGCGCTTGTAGTCCATCCGGGTGGCGATCTCGGCCAATGGCATGCCATCTTCGCCAGGGGCACGAGAGAGGAGTTCGAGGACCTCGAGCCCCTTGCGGAGGGACTCCACTGGGGCACGTTGCCGGGGTATGTGTTCCATAATGCAGGATACCTTTCATTGATGCGGAATACCGTGGTGCGGGAAATGGGCCTGTCAAGAGAGTGACTGCGGAATTTCGGGATGATTATGTGCTGAGCGGCGATTGGTCACGTACCCAACCAGGGCCTGGCTACGTCAAGTTCGGCGTTGGCCCTGCTCTGAGGGATCGGATTGCGGGCGACACTGGGTTGCAGCAGATGGCCTACGGGCAGATTGGGCTAGCGAAGCTGCGTCCATACCCCGGGTGGAGGGTACGGCAGCACGCAGGAACGCCCGACAGGATGTGGCGAAGTGGGACGAAGGGGAGAGCGCACTGGGGCTCAGCGCACCTACCTGGGAACGGGAGTCGTGGCCGGGAGCGCTGGCTCCATGGCTACCAACTGCATAGCTCTGGATTTACCTGTTGCCGTATGCCGCAGGAGCGTCTCGGAATCCCGTCCGTCCCATCGGCCGTTGCCGCGTCGCGCCGCCGTCTGCCCGAGCCGGAACCCCCGGCTGGAGGCTGGCCAGAGTAGAAGCGGCGTCTCGCCGCTTTCTTCCCGCCCCAAAGCGGCGAGGACGCCGCTTCTACCTTGCCCCCAGTCCCTGCATCGGCTGTTGCGGAATCACGCCGCCGCCCGCGCGGCCAATATTCCGGACCGTATGCGCCCGTCAGGATGACGCAGGGCAAACCGACCTGAAGTGGCCACGGATCCAAGCTGTATAGTTGATGGCCACCTAGCCGGCATCTTCTCCCGCTTCCGGTCGTGCGGGAGGAATGGGGAGAGTGCACCGGGGCCCGGCGCACCTACCTGGGAACCGGCTTCGTGGCCGGGAACGCTGGCTTCCAGTTGGCATCCTTCCCTCCTTCCGGTAGTGCCACACATCCCACGTGGTGCGTGGTGGGTGGTCGATCCCGCTTGGCGGGGCCTGCCACGGTGGAGGACCAGGATGCTCGCCTCGCATGTCAGGCCCATCCCGGCAGCACTCAGCTCTCAGGCTGCTTCCGCCATCATCCATTGTCGTCCAGGCAAGGGCACCAATCCAGGACGAACTGCTTCTGTTCCCGGGTCTCCGGCGTATGTGGCTTCCGCCGCCTTTTCTCAACGCTCTGCCAGAGCTCGGCCAGTCTGTGCAGTGACGCCGGGCCCGAGAGACCGGTCTCGACCAAGTGGCAGCCCACGACCGTTCCCGTTCGGCCAACGCCGCCCCAGCAATGCACGTAGACCGGTTTGCCCGCAGCCATGGCATCCCGGACCGCGCAAAGGATCTGTCGCATTTGCGGGACCGTCGGGACCGACACGTCCGGGATGGACAACCGGCGCCACTCGACATCGATGCCAAGGTGCTCGGCCTTCTCGTCGAGGAAGCCAGCGTAGGGCAGCAGCTCCCCGTCTTCGGTCAGATCCAGGAACACCCGAATGCCAGCATCCAGGAACTGCTGAAGCCGGATCCGGGCCTCCTCAGGGGACAGTGCGCCGGGATACTCCCCGGCGGCAAGCATGCCCTCAACGACCCAGTAGGAATTGCGAATCGGTCCGACGCTCACAGTCACTTTCCTCCTTCAGTTAGACGCCGCTCCGCCTGGGGCCGCCCGGAGTTGCGGAGAGGCAGGCAACAACGAGTATCGCCTGCAACTGCCCGCCGGTCAAGGGTTGACGAGTGGGGGAACCGGAAGGTGAGGGGGTGTTGATGCGAAGCGACCCCGCAAACCGGCTGAGCGGTGGCAGACGCGAGTGGTGCAGGTCGCCGTCGGCGGCATGACTCCCGCCGTCCCCGTTCCTTCTCGGTGGATGGCTCAGGTCAGCCAAGTAGCCCCACGGCCAAAAACGCCCACATGCGGTTTACTTTCCCTTGGATATGCAGTAGTGTAGCCGACTCTCCCTCTTGAAAACTCGGCCATTACAAACCCAATCCATACCACGGAGACTGGCTGGTGAAAAACTGCGCTGTTGAGAACATCAGGAACTTCGCTCTAGCGGGACACGCCGGTGCTGGCAAAACCACCCTTGCGGATCTTCTCTTGTTCAAGTCGGGAATAGTACCCCGGCTCGGCAGCGTGAATGACGGCACCAGCGTCGCCGACTTCCGCGACGAGGAGAAGGACAAGAAGAGCAGCATCTTCACGGCCGCCCTCCACTGCCCGTGGAAGGACTCCCACTTCTTCTTCACTGATACCCCCGGCTATCCCGACTTCTGCGGCGACGCCATCAGCGCCATCTCGGTGGCGGACACCGTCCTGATCGTGGTCGATGCCGTTCTGGGCATCGGCCCCGGCACCCTCCGCGCCTGGAAATTGGCCCGCGACAACAACAAGCCCCGCGCCTTTGTCATCAACGGCATCGACCGTGAGCAGGCCGACTACGATGAGCTGTTGGCCTCCCTCCAGGCTGCCTACGGCTGCACCGCCCTGACCAGTCCCTCCGAAGACGGCGGCATTGCCTCCGTCCTCTCGGGCACCGACGCCGACGCCTTCGAAGCCCTTACCGAAGCCGTCGCCGAATCGGACGAGGAGCTCCTTGAGAAGTACTTCGACGCAGGCGAATTGACTGAGGACGAGCTTCTCGGTGGTCTGCGCACAGGCATTGCGACGGGTGAAGTCGTTCCGGTCTTCGCCGTCAGTGCCACCGAGGACACCGGCGTGGACGAGCTGTTCGACGCCGTTGTCAGCCTCTTCCCCTCCCCGGTCGCTATGGCCCCGGTCCCGCTGGTGGAAGGCGAACTGGATCGCACTGCCGACCTGCCCGTCGGCTCCGTCTTCAAGAGCGTCAACGACCCCTTCATCGGTCAGTTGACCTATATGCGTATCTACTCTGGCACGATCACGACCGACACCGAGTTGCTGAACCTGACCAAGGGTAACAAGGAACGGTTTGGTGGCCTGATGTACATCAACGGCAAGGAGCAGGACGCGGCCGAGTCCGCTGGCCCCGGCGAGATCGTGGCGGTGGCCAAACTCAAGAACACTGGCCTCGGCGACGTGTTGGCTGGCAGCAATGAGAACATCAAGTTCCCCCCCCCTGGCTACCCGTCTCCCACCATGTCCTACGCTGTCTACGCAGTTGGGAAGGGCGACGAAGACAAAATCGGCACCGGCCTGCACCGCTTCACCGCCGAGGACTTCACGTTCAAGGTCCGGCGCGATGACGAAACCCATGAGACCGTGATCAACGGCATGGGCGACCAGCACGTCGCCGTCATGGTCAACCGCCTGAAGAGTGAGTTCCGGGTGGAAGTGGATCTCCAGACCCCGAAGGTCCCCTACCGCGAGACGATCACTGCCACTGGGCAGGCCCAATACCGCCACAAGAAGCAGACAGGCGGGCACGGTCAGTTCGCCGAGGTCCAGCTCCGCCTGGAACCCCTGGGCGATGGCGAGTTCGAGTTCGCCAACGAAGTCGTCGGCGGCAACGTCCCCAAGAATTTCATCCCCGCCATCGAGAAGGGCGTGATCGAGACCATGGTGGCCGGCCCCCTGGCCAACTCCAAGGTCATCGGGGTGAAAGCGGTCGTCTTCGATGGCAAGCACCATCCCGTGGACTCCTCGGAAATGGCCTTCAAGATCGCGGCGCGCGGCGCTTTCCGCGACGCGATGGGCAAAGCCAAGCCCAGTATCCTCGAACCCATCATGGCCCTCAAGATCACCTTCCCCGACGAGTACATGGGCGACATCACCGGTGACCTGAACAGCCGCCGTGGTCGCATTCTCGGCATGGAAGTGGAAGAGGGCATGCAGGTACTCAGCGCCGAAGTGCCCCTGGCCGAGACCTACAGCTACAGCACCCAACTCCGCTCCATCACTCACGGCCGTGGGTCATTCGAGATGGAATTCCTGCGCTACGACCCGGTTCCCAGCCAGCTCGCCGGCAAGATCCAGGAGGCAGCCGCCCAGGAAGCCGAAGAGGAGTAGATCCCTCTCCGTCTCTGCATCTCAAGCGGGGCGATCCATACCGGGTCGCCCCGCTTTTCTTTTTGGCACGAGGCAGGTAGGGCGCTAGAGTTGGGGGGGAGTGGAATGGTGGCATGGTCAGGAACCCCATTCCAGCCCTTCGGCTCTGCTCAGGGCCTTCGGCACTCCTGCATCTCTCTTGACTTCCTTCCACTCGAAGTTGGTAGCTGAGCGCTGGCAGTTCGAAGTCCCCCATCATTCCCCCTGAGGTAGCCATGACCCGCCCCAACATTCTCTTTCTTATGACCGACCAGCAGCGCGCGGATGCCCTGGGTTGTGCCGGCGGCTGGGTCGATACCCCCAATCTGGACCGCTTGGCGGCCGAGGGCGTGCGCTTCTCCAACGCCATCACCACCTGTCCGGTCTGCGTTCCCGCCCGGCTCTCGCTGGCCACTGGCCTGCACTGCCACAGCACGGGCGTCTGGCGCAACTGCGGTGAACGCCTCGACCCAGCCATGCCCAACTGGATGCGCGCCCTGCGTGATGCGGGCTACCGCACCAGTCTCTTTGGCAAGACCCATCTGCACCCCCATGGTGGCGACCTGCGCGAACGCGAGGAGCTCATGCATGCCTACGGGCTCGACGATGTGGACGAGATCGGCGGTCCCCGCGCCAGCGCGCGGCTACTCAGTCACATGACCGCCCGTTGGCAATCCCTAGGCATCTGGGAGGACTACCGGGAGGACTACCGGGAACGCTTCGCCAACAAACCGCATGTGGTCCGCCCCAGCGCCCTGCCGCTGGAGGAGTACGCCGATGTGTATGTGGGGCGCCAAGCTGCCGAGTACCTGACGGCCTACGATCGCGATCAGCCCTGGTTCTGCTGGGTCAGCTTTGGCGGCCCGCACGAGCCCTGGGACTCGCCTGAGCCCTACGCCAGTCGCTACCGGCCCCAGGCAATGCCCCTCCCCACCTCCGTGCCCGAGTGGACTGAGGAGCGCCCCCGAGGCGTGCTTGACAACCGCTTGCGGGACCGGCCGGTCATCACCAGCGACGAAGCCGCTGCCATGCGGGCCGACTACGCCGGGAATGTCTCTTTGATTGACGATCAGATCGGGCATGTTCTCCGGGTGATCGAGGAGCGCGGCGAATGGGACAACACCATCGTTGCTCTGGTTTCGGACCATGGCGAGCTCAATGGCGACCATGGGCTGATCTACAAGGAGACCTTCCTTGACGGCTGCCTCCGAATCCCCTTCCTCGTCCGGACGCCACAGACGGCTGCGACAACTCCCGGACGGATCTGCCCCACCCCCGTCGAGCTTCCCGATATCGGCCCCACGCTGGCTGAACTGGCCGGGGTCAAGCTCGACTACCAGCACTTCGCCCGGTCGGTGGCACCATGCCTGCACGACCCCGATCTGCGCCACCGCTCCGACGCGCTGGCCGAGTACGACGGGGAAGCTGTGCTGCTGACCGAGGAGTGGAAACTGGCAGTGAATGCCGAAGGCGATCCCTACCTTCTCTTCGACCGCCAAGAGGACGCCGACGAGCAACGAAACCTGGTCGCCGACCCCGCACATCGCGCCATCGTCCGGGCCCTGCAGGCACGTCTCCTGCAGCGCCTGGTGAGCAGCCAACGCCGCCTGGACCGCTGACCTGGTCTATTCCCCGACACGCCAGCGGCTCCCGTGACGATGTGCATGGGCAGATCAGGCTAGACGGAATCGCCCTCGTCGTCTTCTCTTTCCCTGTCGGCACCGTCGTGCGTTGGTGCCTGCCGGAAGAATAGGAGATCCCGGAATCCGGGGAACTCATAGGTCCCCTTGCGGTAGCTCTTGGGCTTCCTCTCTCGTCGTCGTCGCGGCTTCGGACTGTTCATGGTCAGCGCGTCGTGACCCCTCAGCTCCAGCGTCGCCGCCGCTCGCTCCCAGCGCATCCGCAGCAGGAGCTTCATCGGCCCATAGGGGAAGAGATCGATGACCACCGTATCCGGGTCCTCCCGGTACATGATCTCGCGGGGGGGGTGCACTTCGCAGATTGTCTGCTCGCCAATCGTTCCAAGGGACTGCACAGTAAACCGTTGTATGCTCATCACGATGCCGAGCCCCATGTAGGCAGCCACCAACAGGGTGCCTCCGCGGCCGACAAACGGGATCGTCAAGCCGATGATTGGGCACAATCTTAACGCCATCCCGACCGATATAAGGACCTGGGAAGCGAAGAGGAACGCGATTCCGGCGCAGACCAGTCTCCCCCAGGGGTCAGTGGTCTGAGCCCCGACTCGAAGGCAGAGCACCACGAGGACGACACAGAGAGCCAGAACGCTGCTACACCCCAGGAAGCCTGCCTCCTCGCCAATGGTGGCAATGATGTAATCGCTGCCCGCCACGCCATGCGGGAGGAAGCCGCCATTCTGGATATCACCGCGAAACCAGCCCTTGCCCCAAGCCCCCCCGGACCGCAGGCACAGCCCAATCTGCTGCTCGTTTCCTCTGTCGCCGTAGGGATCGAGGAACTGCGCCAGCCGTTGCCGGTGGTGCCGGTATGGCCACCACGCAAGTGCTTCCTCGACCCTCGCCGGCTCGATATTCTGACGGCGCACCCAAGCCAGGGTCGGGACAAGCAAGGCGAAGGAGAGGATGGCGACCAGCACCCCCCATTTCACCACCTGTGGGTTGGCGCGATGCACCACCCAGACCAGGGTACAGGTCAAGACCAGAACCATCGCGTTCCCCATCGCGGGCTGGATGGCGATCAGCAGTGCCGGCACGAGCACAAGCAAGACCCCGACCACCCCATGCCAGAATGGTGCCATGCGGATGGGAGGACGCGCCAACCACGCCGAAAAGGCGAGGATCGTGAACAGCCGGGCCGGGATCCCTGTCTGGAAGGAGTGGGCGCCGAAGATACTCAGAGAACGCGTCGCCCCATTGAGGGTCTCTCCGCCCAGAAGAGTGGCCACCAGAAGCCCCAGGAACACCAAGTAACCACCTCCAACCAAGGCCCCGTGGCTGCGGAAATCGGCCAGCGCAAAGGCCACGCATACCAGCAAGGCCAGACACCACCACTGCAACTGTCCTCGCCAAGCCGTCCCCATCTGGAACGCCTCGCCGGCATAGCAGGTACTGGCGATAAAGAACAGGCCAGTTCCCGTCAGCAGAACGGCGGCCGTCAGGATTGAGAGATGGCGGAAGCGGCGCTCCAGCCCCTGCATGACCAACCACAGCATTGTCAGTCGTCCTTGGCTAGTGTTCCCGATGACAGACGCCCCAAGCCGACGAGCCCTTCCAGGAAGCGCCCCATCCGCGGGCCGACAGTACCCCCGCCGCCCGACTCGCTGTCCTGGATCGCGCAAACGATGCAGTACTTCGGCCGTTCTGCTGGCACGAGGACCAGCATCAACGCGTTCTGCTTGCCGGAAGTCAGCACTGCGGTCCCCGTCTTGGCCAGCACCCGAAGACCACTGCACGCAGCGTCTCCGCCCGTGCCGCCCCGCATTTCCGTGCAAGCGAGCATGCCGCGGAACACGATCTCCTGAACTGCTGCGGGCAAGGGCAGGGGACGGACGGCGCGCGCTACCAGACTCCGTCTTGCTTCGTCTGGCAGGGAGTCCTCTTCCACATAGACCGGCGCCACCAACTGGCGCGTGGCCAGCGCGGCTCCGTAGTTCGCCAACGCAACCATGGTCGTCAGAGTCTCGCCCTTGCCGATGGCCAGGTTGTAGATCTCCCCCAAGTGCCAGGTCGACTTGGCCATCACCTGGCTGCGGGCTGCCCCCAGCCCATACTGCGGGGCCTGCGGGTCCGCCCCGATGCCGAAGCGCCGGGCCCAGAGCACCACATTCTCCGGGCCAGCGAGTTTGGCGGCCTCATAGGCGAACGAGTTGCACGAGAAGGCCAGCGCCTCCGCAGCATTGATGGAGCCATGGCTCTTCCAGCAGGCGCGGGCCTTGGCTCTTGCCCCGACCCTGCATTTCCCACTGCAGAACAGCCGCTGCTCGGGGTCGAGCTTGCCGCTCGCCAGAGCGGCGATGATCGGGATCATCTTGAACACGCTGCCGGGAGGGGAACGCCACCTGCGAGCCCGGTCGAGGAAGGGAGCTGTGGCCGACTTCCCTTCCAGTTCGCGGTACTCAAGGAGAGTGGGGGCATAGGGAGCAAAAGGGGCGCTACCCAGCGCTCGCACCTGGCTCCCGCCCACTTGAAGCACGAGGAACGCTCCCGTGCCATCGCTCAGGAAGCAACGCTCGCCCAACCTCTGGACCGGCAGGTCGATGGTTGTCCGGGGTGCTTTGGCGGGCACAGGTTCCACGCGGTCCAGGGTTCCCACCCGGTGGAACCCCATGGCGTCCACGACGATGCTCTCATAGCCGCTCGTACCGCACAACAGATTCTCCAGCGCCTTCTCCAGCCCCTCCAGGCCGCGCATTTCCTTGCGCGCATACCAAAGGCGAACGCCCGGCACCGGGCGAGGGGAACGCCACCCCACCCGCCCCAGCGTGTTGGCGAGCGGCCCTGGCACGACACACTCGCGGCGGTACCAAAGTTCAAGCCGGATCTCGGGGAACTCGCCTCGGAACCGGGCGAACCGGGCCACGGCTTCCGGGGATACGCCCCAGTCCTCGTTGAGAACGAAATCCAGCGGCCCTGACGCCCTGATCCGTTGCTCGATCTGCGCACTGCTCAGGGTCAGGGGCAGCGTCCCCGGATCGAACTTCTGTCCGAACAGAGCCAGCCGACCAGCCACTCGGGCTACGGTGTGTTCCAGACGTTCCCGGGGGTGCCGCAGTGTCTTGAGGTCAAGAACGAAGCGATACACGGGCTTGCTGTAGACCAGCACCTCGCCGCCACTCGCCAGCAACGGTGCGCGTTCCGCCGGCACATTGGCAAGGCGGACAGCCTGACGCCGCTCCAAAGCTGTCGCGGCGACCCCGCCCCCAATGACCTGATGAACGAAGAGCGTCACCCCCAGCAGAGCGAGAAGAGCAACGAGGCCCACGGTCATCCAGCGCAGATTGCACACGGCAGTATCTTCGGCTGCCGCCGATTGCACCTGATCGGACGCCTCTCCCCCCTGCTGTTTTGCGGTGTCCATGGCCTGCGGCTCCCGCCTGCTAGGAGCCCGCTGGCACGGGGTGGTCCGGATAGTCGTGGTCCGGATAGTGGTGAACCGGACGGTCGGCGAAGTTCAAATGGCGCAGTGCCCATGCTGCCAGCAGAGCCAACAGCCCCCCAAACAACCGGCAGGCCCGGGCCAGGAAGATGCCCGCCAACACGTTGCCCACACGCAACAAAGGCACCATGACCAAAGCAGCCACAAAGGCACTCCCCAACACGCGCCGGACAAGCACGCCGGTGGCGACGTTGCCAGTCACTCCCGTGGCCGCCAGAATCCCGTGCCCCAGCAGCATCACGGTACCAGTCACCATCGCCCCCACCAAGAACTCCTCGCTCGGGGTGCAGCGGCTGCGGCCATCGCAGAACTCGCGCGCCAGCACTCCCGCCAGAAGGTAGATCAGCCCCGAGGAACCGAACGGCATCGACGGGGAGAATGCATCGTGCAGGAGGCCCGCCACGACGCAGGCCCAGAGCATGCGCTTGTAGGAACCCGTCAGCACGATACAGGCAACCACTGGTGCCAAGACCGGCAGCGGCGCGCCGCCGGCAATCGCCAGCGGTGCCAAGTGCCATTCAAGCGAGACGGCGCACACGAGGACAGCAAGAATGCGCATCCCAGCCAGCAACCCAGCCCCCTGTTCCCTGCTCCATTTGGCGAACGCCCCGTTCACAAAGGCGGACTCGCGGTTCCAGGAGAGACTCCAGTTCAGTACTGGGCTCTTGCTCGCGGACTTGGGGAACTCACGCTGGGATGACACGGGGAAATCCTCCTAGTGCTGGGTGGGGGGCAGGGCCGGGAGAGCGGGGGGAACAATGATCCTCAGATACCTGAGGCTATCGAGACGACCAGGAACCACGCGGGCGCTCAGGGGCCAACCCGCACTGCTCTTCTTCACTGAGGCCAGGTGGGAAACAGTCCCCACGACCACGCCGTGCGCATAGTTAGCGGGGTCCGAAGCCCCCATGGTCACGACTTGGTCTCCAGGCTGAAGAAACTGGGGGTCACGTTTGTGCTCTGCCCGTTTGGAGCCCCTCATCTCGTCAGCCTGAATCGCGGACACGAACAGGGCAGGGGGCGGCGCCAACAGACCGAGCTCACCCGTTTCGACAAGGGACGCATCAGCCTTCGTGATCGCGCTCAGACTGCGGGAAGGCACGTACACGCTCATCGAGAGATTGGGATGAGTGACCAGACGCAGCGTGCTCGTCACCTTGCCCAGGGCGACAATGCGTCCGACTGCCACGCGCTCTCGGTTGGCAACGACCATCCCGACACGGACACCATCCTCGGCACCCCGGTTGAGTTGGAGGTCTCCGGTGTAGTACCCCTCGAACGGGCTGCGTTTGAGGACTTCGGCCTCGATCTCCTGGTTCTGGCGATACTTGCGGCCCAGCAGAATCTCTCTTAAGGCGTTGATCTCAGCCGATCTCGCTCTGAAGGGCGCTTGGTACCCGCCTTGCGGCCTGGGTGCGTCATCTGCATCCGTTGCTGCGCCCCCATCGCCATTCCCCCCAAGCGCAGGAGCCAAACGCCGCCCCGTTGCCGTCAGGGACTCCTGACGGGCTCGGGGAAGCAGAATCAGGAAGAAGAGGCCCAACACGGCGACAATCAGCCAGGGCAGGTGCACGGACAGACCGTCGCGACCTGCACGCGCATCCGGGGAACTGTCATTGCGCTCCTGCTTTGCCATCAGCTGTTTCCTGATTTCGTGGCCCGGGCACATGCCGGGCATTGGCCTGGCCTATTGCACGCTGGCAGCTTTCGTGACGATGTGTGTGAGGTGAGCAGGCTAGTAGACATCAACTCGGTCCATTCTCTTTCCCACGGCCTCGGAGCGATCCCGCAACTCCTGCATGGCATCCTCGTCCAGGTTGCCGCGGGCCACGTACGGCTCGCCACACCAGGGGCAGAATCCGCCTTTGCTGTAGGGGCGCCCGCACGAGGGGTTCGGGCAGGAACGCCGCAATGCGGTCCCGCACTCCCGGCAGATCCCTCCGTCCTCCTGGGCGAACAGCGAAGCGGGAACACTCAGCACCCGGGGCCGGATGACCCACTCGCCATTCAGCAGCGAAACCGAGCTCGTCGGACACCATGGCGCGCAACAGAAAGCGGCAGTTTGCCGCGCCTTGGCAACCCCCCGCCTCTTCTCGGTCAGGTCTAGGCCGCTCGGTAGCTTGATGCCGTAGTAGTCGGCAACGCGGCGCAACGTCTTGGGACCCGCAGCGTCAAGGTCCTCGTTACGCAGTCTGGCTAGCGTGCTGTGCGAGATCCCCAAGTCGGCGGAGACCTTGCGCACGCTACCGAAGCCACCTGCCTCATGGGCAGACTTGAGCTCGGCTGCGAACGCGGCGGCCAGGGCGGCTTGAGTTGGGCGAGGATCAACCATCGGGCGGGACCGGGACTCGGAGTGGTTACTGGTTACTCATCTGCTCCATAAGTAACCAATAACCACTCTCCGCGATCCTGCAAGAGCCCCATGGCGAAAACTGACAAAAAAAGGGCCGCTTCCTACCTGTGCCGCTCATTCGCGTCATGACCTTCTCCGCATTCCTCGCGTCCTGCGACCTGCGACCTGCGCCAACGAGACGGCTCCATGGGATCTCCGCGCCACCCCGTCTATGGGTCGACAGCTTGGCGCTGCACAGTGCCCGTGCCTCCATGCCAACCGGGGGATCCCACGCGGCAGGCGCGGGAATCGCACATTTCCCCAAAACTCCCGCTGTGCCAGCTTGGCGATTCTCCATAGGCTTCTATATTAAGGTGTTTATGCCGGAAGAATGACATAAAAGAAGCATCATTTTGTCAGAAGCCTTCGAAAAACTCGCCCCATTTGCCCTGCGATCCAGGCAGGTAGTCGTTGGGCGGGAGCGTCTTGTGCAGATCAGGAAGAAGCTCTCCTTCGTGCTGATGACGACGGACATGAGCGATCGCAGTCGGCAAAAACTTGCCGCTATCTTCCCCTGCCCGCAGGTCAATGCCCTCACGAGTGCAGACATCGAGCGCCTTTTCGGCTTCCACAATACGAAGCTCCTGGGATTCAACCGCGGCCCCCTTGCGAACTCCATGCTCAAGGCACTCCGCGCTGCCGAACCACCGGCCAACCCGGAGGTGGCCCCCGCATGAGCGCATCCCCCCCTTCTCCGAGGCCTCGCGTCGCCGTTCTCGGCGCCAGCGGTATCGGTCGCCACCACGCCAACTGGTGGACTGTCGAGGGGGCGGAAGTCTGCGCCATCCTCGGCAGTAGCGAGGAATCGCTTGCCGCCACCACCGACCGACTCCGGGACATGTTCGGCTTCACGGGCAGAGGGTACACGGACCTCGACTCCCTGCTGGCCGCGGAACAGCCCGATATCGTGGATGTCTGCACGCCACCCGAACTGCACTACGCTCACGCTAAGACAGCTCTCGCAGCCGATTGCCAAGTGCTCTGCGAGAAGCCCTTCGTCTATGATGCCTCGCTCCCAGTAGAGACCTTGCTTTCCCAGGCCAGAGAGTTGCTGGCCTTGGCGGCGGAGAACGGCCGGCTGTTCGGCATCTGTACCCAGTACGTGGTAGCCAGCGAAATCTGCCTGGACCTCGCCCACGAACTGCACGGCGCAGACCGTCCCCTGACGTTCCGAGGCGAGCTCGTCTCGCCCACCCGTGGCCGGGGGCCAAACCCCGTCCGGACCTGGGTCGATCTCTCCCCACACATGCTGGGGGCCCTCCAAGTCTTCGCCCCGCAGGGCAGGATTCGCTGGGATAGCCTCCAGACAGACTTCCAGCACCATTGTGGTCGCGCCCGGTTCCAAGTGGATCTGCCCGGCGGCAAGGTGCTCGAGGCCGAAGTTTACACCGATCACACCGACGGCGAACCAAGCAATGTTCGTCGTCTCCAATTTGGTAACGTGGTATGCGATATCGAGGGCGCAAAGGATGGCGACGGCCATTTCTGTGCCGATATCCGTATCGAGTCGCAGAGCTTCCTGTTTCCGGACTCCATGCGGTTGCTCATCCGGCGGTTTCTCGCCGGTGAAGCTGCAGTGCCTGGGCCAGCGGCACTCGTGGGCCTCGAACGCATGCTGCGGGTCATCAGTCACACCCAGGGCAGTAGATAAAAGCGCTTGGTCGGACTTCGCCGGCCAGCAGGCACACCCAACTAGGTTAGGGCGTGGCGAGGAAACAGAAAAGGGACCAGCCGATGTCATACATTACCGACGTACTCGATACCGTTCAGCGGCGGAACGCCGGGGAAACCGAGTTTCTCCAAGCCGTCAAGGAAGTCCTTGAAACCCTAGAGCCGGTCATGGCGCGCCGCCCCGAGTACCAGGCCAACGGCATCCTCGAGCGCATCGTCGAGCCCGAACGCCAGATCATCTTCCGGGTTCCGTGGCAGGACGACCAAGGCAAGCTGCAGGTCAACCGCGGCTTCCGGTTCGAGTTCAACAGCGCCATCGGCCCCTACAAGGGTGGTCTCCGCTTCCATCCCAGCGTCTGCGCCAGCATCCTCAAGTTCCTGGGCTTCGAGCAGATCTTCAAGAACTCCCTGACCACCCTCCCCATGGGCGGCGGCAAGGGCGGCTCCGACTTCGATCCCAAGGGCAAGACCGACAACGAAGTCATGCGCTTCTGCCAGTCCTTCATGACCGAGCTCCAACGCCACATCGGTCCCGACACCGACGTGCCCGCCGGCGACATCGGCGTGGGCGGCCGCGAGATTGGCTTCATGTTCGGCCAGTACCGCCGTCTGCGCAACGAGTTCACCGGCGTCCTGACCGGCAAGGGCCTGGGCTGGGGCGGTTCGCTCATTCGTCCCGAGGCCACCGGCTACGGTGCCGTCTACTTCGCCGAGGAAATGCTCAAGACCCGCAACGAGACCTTCGAAGGCAAGATCTGCACGGTCTCCGGCAGCGGCAATGTCGCCCAGTACACGGTCGAGAAGGTCAATGAGCTCGGCGGCAAGGTCGTGACCCTGTCCGACTCCGCTGGCTCGATCCATGACCCCGACGGCATCAGCGCCGAGAAACTCGACTACGTCATGATGCTCAAGAACGTCAAGCGTGGCCGTATCCGCGAATACGCCGAGGAGTTCGGCGTGCAGTACCTCGAAGGTGAGCGCCCCTGGAGCGTGGCCTGCGACTGCGCCTTCCCGAGCGCCACGCAGAACGAAATCAGCGGCAAGGACGCCGCCACGCTGCTGGCCAACGGCTGCCGCCTCGTCTCCGAAGGCGCCAACATGCCCAGCACTCCGGAAGCCGTCGATCAGTTCGTCGCCAACCGGATCATGTACGGTCCCGGCAAGGCCGCGAACGCTGGTGGCGTCGCCACCTCCGGTCTGGAAATGAGCCAGAACGCCATGCGCCTGCCCTGGACCCGCGAGGAAGTCGACGCCCGCCTGCAAGGCATCATGGTCGAAGTCCATCGTCAGTGCTTCGAGACCGCCGAGGAATACGGCGCTCCCGGCAACTACGTCATGGGCGCGAATATCGCCGGCTTCACCAAGGTCGCCGACGCCATGCTTGACCAAGGCTGGGTCTAATCCCCCTGCCGAAGATCCCTAGGATCTAGCTCAACGGGCCTCTCCGCCAACCAACGGGGAGGCCCGTTTTCGTTAGCCCGAGCTTAGTCGTCCACAATCACCCCGCAGGATGCGAGACTACCAGGCCCGGCCATCAGTTCCCGCTGATGCCGAGTGGGGACTGACCTACTTGGTGTCGTCGCGCCGGTATGGCCCCAGGAACTTGTCGCCGTTGAAATGGACCATGTGATCGGGTGCCTCGGCGATCCACACCTCCGTCTCCCACGCAATTTCAGGGGCGAACTTACGGAACGTAGCGCGATCCAGGAAGGCGGTCACGTAGACC
>JABGQJ010000249.1 GCA_018648945.1 Victivallales bacterium | reverse complement strand
TGGATCAGGCTGGACGAGAAGGGGACCGAAGCTGCGGCCGCCACCACATCCATCAGCTTCCCCCTGGGCTGCAGCGCCGAGAGCATCTCCATGCCGGTGTCCTTCCACGCCGATCATCCCTTCCTCTTCTTCATCGTCCACCGCCCCAGCCAGAGCCTGCTGTTCGCTGGCTGGATCACCGATCCCGAGCAGGGAGCAAGACAGGGAACACCGAGCCCCTGAAGGACGCGGACACCACCGACTCGTCCGGGCTTGCCATTGCCCCGGACGATTGGGGCGGTAGGGTAGTTCGCGCACCCGGAATCCCATCCATTGCAGCAGAGGGCATACCCATGGCATTCAACGGACTTGGTCTTCATCTCGGCAACATCTCGCGGCTTTCCAGCGCCAAAACGCGGTCCATCTCCCCGGAGAACTTCACGGGCGAGAAGGGCAAGGCTGGCATGGCCACGGAAGGCACGGGGGCGAATTGCGCCCGCGAACTGGGCCAAGGCTGGAAGATCTCCCCTTCGGTTCAGGTCGAGGCGGGGCAGACTTTCACCATGGCCGACATCGAGGATAGCGGCGCCATCCAGCAGATCTGGCTCACGCCCACCGGCAATTGGCGCTACAGCATCCTGCGCATCTACTGGGACGACCAGGAGACGCCCTCGGTGGAATGCCCGGTTGGCGATTTCTTCTGCATGGGCTGGGGTCAGTATGCGCAGATCAACTCGGTCCCGATCTGCGTGAACCCCGGCAGCGCCTTCAACTGCTACTGGGAGATGCCTTTCCGCAAACGCTGCCGAATCACCCTCACCAACCTCGCCGACGAGGGGATGCGCGTCTACTACCAAGTGAACTACACCCTCACCGATGTCCCCGAGGATGCCGCCTACTTCCACGCCCAGTTCCGGCGCACGAACCCCCTACCCTACAAGGAGGTCTACACCATTCTCGACGGCGTGCAGGGCGCGGGCCAGTTCGTCGGCACCTACATGGCCTGGGGCGTGAACAACACCGGCTGGTGGGGCGAGGGCGAGATCAAGTTCTTCATGGATGGCGATGACGAGTTCCCCACCATCTGCGGCACGGGCACCGAGGACTATTTCTGCGGCTCCTACAACTTCGAGAACAAGGCGGAACGGCAGTACCAGGAGTTCTCCACCCCCTATGCCGGGTTGCCCCAGGTGATCCGTCCCGACGGCGTCTACCGCAGCCAGCAGCGCTTCGGGCTCTACCGCTGGCACATTATGGATCCCGTCCGTTTCGAGCAGGATCTGAAGATCACCATGCAGGCTCTGGGCTGGCGCAGTGGTGGTCGCTACCTGCCGCTCCAGGACGACATTGCATCCGTGGCCTACTGGTACCAGACACTCCCCACCGCCCCGTTCCCCGAACTGCCCGCGCGCGACTGTCTGGAAGTGATCTAGGAAGGACGCAGAGTCCCCGGCATTGCCCTCCCCCAGATGTGGGGGGGCACCGGCATTGCCTTCCCAAAATGTGGGAGGGGCACCGTGTGCCGCGACTTCCCCTGCCCCAAAGAGTCGCGGCACACGGTGCCCCTCCCACATTCTCAAGACAGTCTCAAGGCATTCTCAAGGCGGCCCCTAGGCAGGCACAGTTCCCTGCCTGCCAGTGGGATGCCAACCCGAGAGAAAGGACCACCAACTTGGTATTTTTTTCTCGTGGCATTAATTTGGCGGGCCGTCGCCACCGATTCGCTAACTGGGAGCTGCCATGCGCCGTTGTCTCTGCGTCCTGATCGCCCTCTCGATCCCTGTGCTGGCTGGGCCTGCCGACGATTGGCTGCCAGCCGCTCGCCAGGCGTTGCAGGAAATGGAGACCAAGACGAGTGGCGGTCCAGCCGCTCGGCTGGCCATGCTGGCCGCGAAGCCGAGCTACCAGCGTCTGCTCCTGCGCCATGAATTCATGCGGCAATTGGGAGCGGAGCCCCTGAACCAGATCCTGGCGGTGAAGGATGGTCCCGCGTTCCTGAAGGCCTTGCTGGCCGACGAGGCGTGGCTGGCCATGTTTCTCTGTTCGGGGCCGGTCACCGCGCCCGAGCGTTGCCTGCGGCATCTCCATGCCATCTGGCGCAAGGACCGCACGTGCACCCGCCAGCGTAGCACCAAATCCCTGGCCACGGCAGTCGCCCTTGAGTTCGGTCGGCGTGACTGGAAGGAAGACCGCGCCTGGCAGCGCTACACATTCTACCGCGACAGCGCCCGCCAGGAACTGCTGCACCCCGTGTATGACCGGCTCGCGACCTGGGAAAAGCGCTTCCTGGCCGGCCATGGTCTGGGCATGCACGGCGAGGCCGATTCCCAACGCTGGCTGCGCGACAACGTCAAACTGCCCATCGCCGATTACCGGGGAGCCTGTTGGCAGGTCGCCTACCGCGGGCACAACCTATTCGGCGACAGCGTGCAGAGCTGGACCTACTACTTCCCCTTCCAGGGCTCCTTCGACTCTTTCACCGAGATGACCCGCTTCGTCGGCGGCGTCTGCGGACGCCTCTCCGGCTATGGGGCCGGCGCGGCGGTGGCCAACGGCATTCCAGCCACCACCATGGGCGAGCCTGGACACTGCGCCTACGCCATTCGCACTGCCCCCGGTACTTGGGCTCCCGCCTACTCCCTGAACTGGAAGCGGGGCGTCCACGTGAACCTCTACGGCTCCAGCTGGAACATGCTCATGCTCACCGACAGGATGCTGGCGGAGCGCGCCTGGCAACGGGCCAGCATGCACCGGCTCCAGGCCCGCCTGCATCAGCCCGTTGCCCGTTTGACCAGCTTGAAACGCACGGTCTACAAAGGCGACTGGCAAGCGCTTCCCGACTTCGCCAAACTCAAGCCGACCCAAACCGGCAAGGCGACGAGTATCTCCCCGAGCGTCCCGGGCCACAACGATGGCTACGGACTGCTCTACACCGGTGAGATCGCCTGCAACACTGCCGGACGCTACGCCCTGGCCCTCGGTTCCGACGACGGCAGTCGGCTCTGGGTCGATGGCAAGATGATGATCGATAACGACGGCCTCCATGGGGATGTCACCAAGCATGCGGAACTGGCTCTGACCAAGGGCAGTCACCCGTTCCGCCTCGCCTACTTCCAGGCTGGTGGAGGCAAGGCTCTGCACCTCACCGTCCAGCCCATGTCTGCCGCCGCCGAGTCGCTTCTCGCCCTGAAGCTCGCGGTGCGAGCCCAGCCGCTCAACTACCCCGCCTGGGACGAATTGGGACAGGCCCTGACCCGCAGCAAAGCCGACGGCAAGGACCTCCGGGCCTACCAAGTCGAAGTGCTCAAGGCGTTGCAGGGCTACCCCGAGCAGGCGTGGCAGCTGGTCTCCCGCCATGCCTATCCCAGCCTGCTGAAGGACACGAAACCGATCGACCGTCTTCCCGTCCTGCTGGCCTTTCACCAGAAGCTCGATGGCTGGGGGCCTGCCCGATGGAACGTCGAAGCCGCGTTGGACCAGCAAGCCAAACATCTGGGCGAGGATACGGAGCTCGCCTTCCGCTTCCTGGGGGAGCTGCTCAAGGCGCACGCCGGCAAGAGCGTCTACTTCGGGCCATCACTGACCTGGGGACTGAGCCGTTTCGGCAAGAAGCCCGAGCAGCGCGAACGCTTCTTCGCCACCGTGTCCCGGGCCCTGAATGGCGACGCAGACAAGGGTGCCCGCGCCGCCATCCTCGGCATGTGCTCCCAGGCCCTCCTGGCCGCTGAGAAGGCTGGAGACGAAGACACCTTCCGGGCTGTCGGCGCCTTGATCGACGGCACGCTTGAGCCCCTCCCCGCCAGCAAGCCCGCGTTCCCCGGCGAATTGCTGTCAAAGGGCGCCTTTGTTCGCATCAGCAGCGTGAGCAAACGGTACGACCGGCCGTGGAAACACTGGCTGCTGCCCAGCGACCGCCCCGGCTTCCACCACACCGACGACCAGGCCGATCCCTGGATCGAGCTGCGGCTCCGCCAATTCGGTGAGATTCAGGGCATTGAGGTGGTCAACCGGGACACCCATCGAGCCCGGGCCATCCCGCTCGTGATCGAGGTCTCCGAGGACGGGAAGACCTGGCAGCAGGTGGCCCGTTGGGAGAAGCCCGATCCCTCCTGGCGCGCGGACCTGAGCAAGAAACCAGTGCGCGCCCGCTTCATCCGGGCCCGCAAGGAGGGCAAGGCCTGTCTGCACTTGGTCAACTTCCGCATCTTCGGACGGAGGGTCAGCTAATGCAGCGCAGCACCCTCTGCCTCATCCTCCTCACTCTCTCCGCACTCTCCGGCGAGCCGGAGTCCTACGAAGCCGCCCTGAAGCTGGCCAAGAAATCGGGCAAGGAGCTCGTCGTCCTGGTCCATGGCAGCGACTGGAACCGACCCGGCGAGCGCTTCCGCCGCACCGTCTGGAACAACCCCAAGTTCGCCTCGGCCTTGGACAATGAGTTCGTGCGCTTCTCCGTGGATGTGCTGGAGAATCCCAGCGAAGAGCAGAAGAAGACGCTCGCAGCGCGCCACAAGGGCTTCAAGACGAAGTTCGGCAACTATCCCGTCCTGGCCGTGCACGATCCCGAAGGGCGACGCACCAAGCTGTTCACGGGCGACACCTTCCCCTACGCCCCGCGCGCGACCCTCGACGAGCTTCGCGAAGCGCGCGAACTCCGTCTCACCCGCGACCGGCTCCTGGCGGAAGCCGCCAAGGCCTCAGCGGATAGACGCCCCAGCCTCCTCTTCCTTGCCTGGGATCTAGACGTGGGCATGCGCAAGGAGATCCTTGACCTGCTGCGCAAGGCCGACCCCAAGGACGCGTCCGGCTGGGCCGCCCGGATCAGCTTCGACGGGCGGGGAACGTTCGGACACACCGGCAAACTGATCGCCGCCAAGAAGTACGACGAAGCCATCGCCTGGTTGGACAAACGCCTCGCCAATCCCCAGCTTGCCCCGGAGCAACGGGCCTGGTTGCTTGCCGCCAAGGGCAACACCTATCGGCGCTGGGGCAAGAACGAGGCAGCCCACGCCACTCTGATGCAGGCCCATGCCGCCGCCCCCGACTCGGTGATGGGCAAGGGTGCCCGTCGCCTATCCCTCCGCTTCGTCGGGCCACCCAGTATCGAGTTTGGCTGGGAAGGACGCCATTGCCGAAAGGAGAAGACCACGTGGACTATCCCTGTTGCCCACCACCTTGCGGGCAAGGGGACGCATGCGCTGGCCTTCCAGCGCACGGGGGGCAAGGGAAGTCTCCAGATCCTCTCGCTGAGCGTGCAGAACGGCAAGGAGACGCTCTTCCGCACGGCTGACGCCCAAACACTCACCGCCAAGAGCCCGCGCAGCGCCCACACGTTCCGCATCGGCTCTCATACGGGTAACCCCACGCTGCACGTGACTTGGCAGGCCGCCGCTGGGACACCTTCGCAGGGCACCATTCAGCTCGCCCCGGCGAAGGGGAAGGAGAGGTAGGAGGGACCGGCGGGGAGCCCCCCGGGTGGGTCCGGCTGTGGTCCCGTGCACATGGGGCTTGAATGTTGCCCAGTTTGGGTGCATTTTATAGCGGAACCGGTTGGATTGGGACGCCTTGTGGCGGCCAGCGATACATGGCGGGGACTGAACAAGGTGTTCGCGTATGTGTCGCCGAATGTAGCGTGAAGCTAGTCTAGCCAGGAAACTGCCGTGAATCGACACTCTCGTCTCGGATTCGTGTTCGCTTACTTGGTCCTCCTCGGCGCTGCTCTCGTTCGCGCGGGGGATACCTACGTGAACATGGGATCGGGCGCGTTTCTGCTGGGCCAACCCGAAGTCCAGCTCCGTGTCTACACCCCCGACGATCCAGCGACAACCCCCGAGGACGAGCTGTTCATCTACCATCCCGATGGGGATATCATCTACAACAGCTTCGTCCTCGACACGGGGGCCAATGGCCTGATGATCGCCAAGGGGCGCAACGAGGTCTCGGTCCTCGTGCCGATGGAGGCCAAAGGCTTCGTCTCCGATGAGGCCCAATACGCAGAGACGGGTGTCAGCGGCACGACCATGTACGGCGTGTCGCAAGCCTACGACATGGACTTCGCGGGTAGCGACGGCGTGCCCCTGACCCTCGAAGGCGTCCGCTTCATGTGCAGCGCCGACGCCGAGCTTGGCTACGAGGGCATCATCGGCATGCCAGCGATGGTCGGTCGCACGGTCCATCTCGACATGAGTGTCTGGGAGGCGGCGGAACTCGGCAACTTCATGCAGACCCTCTTCATACCTGCTCCCCCAGCTCCGACGGGCCACCGCTATACGATTCCTCTCCGCATGACGCACTTCGAGCAGGACGGACAACAGAACCCTGGGGATCCGCTGCCGACCTGGGCCCCCCTGCCCTTCATCGATGCGCGCGCCCAACGAGGGCAGGCCGACGTGGCAGGCAACTTCCTGCTCGACACGGGTGCGCAACTCTCCATGATCAACAACCGACTGGCCGTGGCCCTTGGGCTGGACACCAACGGCAACGGGGTGATCGACATCGAAGAGGCGAGCGGCACCGTGCAGATCAGCGGCGTCGGCGGCGTCAGGGACGTCCCCATCGTGAGCGTCGGCGGCATCAGCATCCCCACGGCCGAGGGAACAGACCTCGTCTGGAAGGAGTTCGAGGTCATCGTCCTCGACATCATCCCCAGCATCGACGGCATCATCGGCATGGACCTGCTGCACAGCGGCTGGATGGGCCGGGGCCTCGGCGACGCGACGGCCCGACCCGGTGCCATCAACCACATCTACTTCGACTTCCGCGATATCGCCGACGATACGGCCGAGATGATCTGCGACCTCCACCCGGCCAGCGATGTGGTCCTCAACAACGATGCCCCGCTGGTGAGCGTCGTTCCGGAGAACGGGCCACTCAGTCTCGTTGAGGAGATCCCGTTCCTGGTCACGTTCGGCCAACCCGTCACCGGCTTCACCCAGGAAGATGTGGAGCTCGGCAACGGCGTGCTCCGTGGCTTTGAGGCCGTGGCGGAGGGCCTCGTCTACCGGGTGCGGGTGGAAGCGGAGGCCCCGCCAGATGTCCGGGACATCCTGGACGATCTCCTCGGCAGTTCTCTGGTCGTCAGCGTATCCGTGCCCGATCTCATCGCCCAGAATGCCGCAGGAAGCGGCAATGCCCGGGGCAGCGGCAGTGCCACCTACAACCCCGGCGCGATGACCGCCGACCTCGCCACCACGGCACCAGCCACCACCGATGTCACCCCGATCCCTTTCACGCTCGACTTCCCCGGCATGCTGCTGGGCTTCACCCAAGACGCCATCCAGGTCGAGAATGGCACGCTCGTCAACTTCCTCTCCACTGCAGACCCCGACGACCCGCTGGCCGGGTTGCTCAGCGCCGGGTTCACCTTCGATGTGATCCCCGCTGGCAATGGCCCGGTGGTGGTCACGCTCCCCACCACTGTCTCAGACGGCTTCACAACCCTCGACACCTACATCGGCGACGAAGTGACGGTCCAGTTCACGGGCTTCCCGGTTGCTGCGTTGAGCAGCGATGTCGTGTCCCCGTCTGACGCTGCGTCCGTCACCGTGCGGGCGACCTTCAGCCGCCAGGTCACCGGCTTCGTGCAGACCGACGTGCTGACGGCAAACGCCACAATCACCGGCTTCACCGAGTTGACGCCTGGGCTTGAGTACGACTTGGTTGTCGCTCCCGTGGCTCCGGGCCCGGTGGCGGTTGTCCTGCCTGCTGGTGCAGGGGTGGATGCAGTCAACGGCTTCGACAGCCTGCCCGCCACCCTCGGCTTCGAGTCCATCCAGTCCTTCACCATCGAGCGCGTCGATCTCGACACCTTCCGCGTGCGGCTCAACCGGCCGGTGGTCGACCCTCTCAGCCCGATCTCCTACACCTTCGATCCCCTGCTTGCCGTGTTGGGCATCGAGGAAGAGAGCCCTGGCGTGTATCTGATCCACACCGGCGCACAAGCCCTGGCCACCAACTACTCCCTGACCATCACCGGCGTGACCGGATCCGACGGAACCGTCGGCCCCAAGACCGAGGAATTCGTCGCCGGTGAGTTCACGGTCACCTTCACCGACGGCAATGGGGACCCTGTGTTCATCGGCCAGTCACCCGGCGCTACAGACGGTCTTGGAGATGGCTTCGACCAGGAGGCGGGCGGTGGTGCGGGGGACCAACCCATTGTGCGCATCTTCAATACCACCGGCGAAGGCGACGCCGACTTCCTGACCTGCGACATCCGACTCGATGACGGTGGCACGGAGCGCTGGTTCATCGAGGTCGTCTTCCCTGTCCAACAACGCGCCCCCTGGACCTTCACCTGGCGTCTCGGAGCAGTCGAGGAAGGCCGAATGATCCTTCTGCAGGAGCTTCGCGATGATGCGCCCTACGGTCCCCCAATCGACATGACCACCGTTGGCCAAGTCGAACTCGACGCCGATGCCACCTTCGAGATCCTGTCCGGCACAGCCGAGCAGATCCCCCTGCAGTTCCAGGAGGGATGGAATCTGGTTGGGACCCCGCTGGTTACCTTGATGACCGCCGAGGAGTCCGCGAGCGACGGCGCCCGTGGCTGCATCCTCAGCGGCGACACGGTGACACGTTTCGTGCAGGGCGCCTACGAGGAATGCCCCGCCACCGGTCCGCTGCTGGCCGAGGGCGGCTACTGGATGCACGCTGCGGCCGCGGGCACGGCGGAAGCCACGCTTGGCCTCCGTGACGATGGCACGGTACGCCTTCACCAGGGCTGGAACTTGATTACCCCCACCGTCTTGTGCGCGCCGGGCGATTTCCCCGACACCCTCGCATTCTGGCGCTGGGGCGCGGCGACGTTGCGGTACACGCAGTTGATCGCCGACGACGATCTCGTCCCCGGCGTGGGCTACTGGGTCCACGCAACCGAGACCCAGACCCTTCAGTTCCCCGAGCCCGTCCGGCGCTGACGGACGCTTCAGTCGACGTCGGGGAAGCGCGTCATGATGTCCGCCAGGGTCACGAGATCCAGCATGTTGTGCTCAAGGATATCGACGATCTGGTAGGCATTGTCCGTGCGCACGTAGGCATGGTATGCCTCTGGGATCTCCGCACCGGGGATGTCGCCCTCGCGTACCCGGTGGCAGAGGAAACGCTCGATCGTCTGTAGCTTGCAGTTCGGCAGCTTGTCGCGCCAGAACCTGCGACCAACGTGCAGAAGATCGAGATGGGCGGGGTTCTCGCCCATGGGCAAGCCGCCGACGGCCGCGCGGGTGCGGATGAAGGGATAGTCGAAGCTCTTGCCGTTGAAGGTGACCACTAGCGAGCGCCGGTCCATCTCGGCCAGGAACTCAGCCACCACCCCGCGCTCCTCGCCGTAGTGCCGGGCCAGGAACTGCCGGACCTCGAAATCCCCCTCGTGCCAAACCATGATCCCGATCAGGAAGAGCGGCGAGCAACTCAGTCCGGTCGTCTCGATGTCCATGAACACCATCTGCTCGGGATCGAATTCCCCGACCTCCGGTAAGCGGCGCGCCAACTCGCGCCGGAGGGTACTGCCCGGCTCGTGGATCTGGTCGCAGAAGCGTTCGCCGAGGTCCTCCGCTCCTTCGATGCTGGCAGCGCGGGTGGTGACTAGGTAGAACTTGCCAGCGTCCCGGTCAGCAACACTCCCGGCGACGGTCTCCGCAAGAGCCACGTGCGCCGCCTCCTTCTTCCTCGCCTTGGGACGGCTGGGAGAGGCGGCGGGAAGACGGCCCATGACCAGCGGTCCGGGAGGCACCGCAGGTCCCGGCTCCACCTGCCGGATCGGTGGCTTCCGACGCGGCATGGGGGGGCGCTTCCGCAAGGTGTTGCGCAGTTCGTCTGCCGAGACAACCTTGGCTGGCTTGTCCCCTTCCGCCCCATAGCCCAAGCGGTCGAGCTGCGAGCGCAGATTGTCCAGTTTCTTCTTGAGGCGTTTCCGATCCGGAGGCATGGTGTCGCTTCTGGGTTGTGGTTCTCCCCCTGCCCTACGATACCTTCCCGCGCGCAGAACCCAAGG